>DATMDI010000552.1:0-5614 GCA_035557875.1 Vicinamibacterales bacterium | reverse complement strand
CCGCGGTATAGAGCGGATAGGTCGGCGATGGCACCAGCACCTCGTCGCCGGGGTCGACGAGCGCGCTCAGCGTCAGCTCGATCCCTTCGGAGGTGCCGGCCGTGATCAGCACGCGATCGGGAGAGGTCGCGACGCCGCGCGCCGTGTAGTCCTCGGCCACGGCAGCTCGGGCCTCGAGGATGCCGGCCGATGGGAGGTAGCCGTTGTGCCCCTGGCGCATGGCGCTCGAGACGACTTCAACCAGGTGCGCCGGCGTCTGGAAACCGAAGGCCACTGGATCGCCGATGTTGAGGTAGCGCACGGCCCTGCCACGAGCTTCCACGGCCTTCGCTTCCGCTACGATGTTGCGGATCGCGTAGGAGAACCGGTTCACCCGGGAGGCGACCGGAACGGGCTTGGAACTCTTCGTGGGCATCCTTCTTATTATCGCTCGCGGCCCTGTTTTCAACACCGATTGCGCCCCAAAACACATCGCGGCACACAAGAGCTGGCCTCCGATGCCGGAGCTGGGCAGTTCTTACATGTCGATCGCCATCGGCATGTAGCAATTACATGTTTTTCCGCAGAATTTCTGGATTATCGGTTGAGTTTGCGCTGTAAGTCGTTGAATCCATTGAGATGGCAAAGGTGGCAAAGGCATTGGATCGTATCGCCGCGTGACCACGCGGCTACTACGCGGGATGCTCGCCGGGCTGGCGCTGACAGGGATGTCGGCCCAGGCCCTCGCCCAGGATCCGCCGCAGATCATCTTCAAGTCGTCGGTCGACCTGGTCACCATCAGCGCCGCGGTGCGGAGCGGCCGCGGCAAGGTGGTGCGCGACCTCAAGAAGGCGGACTTCGAGGTGCTCGACTCGGGTTCGCGCGTCGAAATCAAGGACTTCTATTCCGGCGACTCGCCGATCAGCCTCGCCATCCTGCTCGACATCAGCGGCAGCATGGCGGTGGGCGGCAACATCGATCGCGCCCGTGAAGCGATCGGCATGACGGCTGCCAACCTGCGCGATCAGCAGGACGAGGCGGCGCTCTTCACGTTCGATTCGAAGCTGCAGGAAGTGGTGGGGTTCACCTCCGACATGCAGCGCGTGCGCGCCCGCTCGCTCGAGGGGAAGCCGTGGGGCATCACCTCGCTCTTCGACGCCATCGAAGAGACCGCGCGACTGGTCGGCGAGCGCGCCAACAAGCACCGCGCGCTGCTCGTCATCACCGATGGGGTGGATACGGGCAGCCGTCTGACCGCGGCCCAGGTGTCCGGCATCGCCAGCTTGATCGACGTGCCGGTGTATCTGCTGGCCGTGGTCAACCCGGCCGACCATCCGGAGGGTGAATTTCAAGCGCGTCCTTCTGACGCGCGCTTCTCGCAGCAGGGTGAGCTTGCCGACCTCTCACGATGGACCGGCGGCGATCTGCACTACGCGAGCGTGCCCAGCCACCTTGTCGAGGCAGTACGCGACATCCTGACTGAGCTGAGGTTTCAGTACCTGATCACTTTCGAGCCGAGTGCCCGCCCTGGATGGCACCCGATCGAAATCCGGACTCGGAAACGGGACCTGACAGTGCACGCGCGAGGTGGGTACATGTCAGGACCTTTGCGCAGTGGAAGCGAGTAGTGGGCGAAGGTCCACGGAGGAGATAGACATCATGGCGAAGAAACTCTATGCGGTGTCGGTGTTGGCGCTGACCGTGGCTGTAGCCCCGGCGTGCGCGACGAAGAAGTTCGTGCGGACCGAGGTTGGCAACGTCAACTCGAAGGTCGATACGCTCGGCGGGTCGCTCGAGGAGACCCAGGAGCGCACGCGGAAGAACGAAGAGCGCATCGGCACGGTCGATACCAAGGCGGAAGCTGCGGGCCGGTCGGCGCAGGAAGCGCGTGGCGCGGCTGACGCCGCGGCAAAGCAGGCGCAGCAGGTCGGGACGCGCGTCGATCAGGTGCAGACCGAGCTCAACAACTCCGTGGCGGCGTCGCGCAAGCTCGTGTTCGAAGTGACGCTCAGCGAGGACCAGGGGCAGTTCAAGTCCGGTAAGACCGAGTTGCCGGACGAGGCTCGCGCCCGCCTGGACGAGGTCGTCGCTCAGCTGAAGGGCGACTCGAAGAACGTGTTCATCGAGATCGAGGGCCACACCGACAACGTCGGCGCCCCCGAGTTCAACCAGCAGCTCGGCCTCGATCGCGCCGAAGCCGTGAAGCGTTATCTCTACGAGCAGCACCAGGTGCCGCTCCACAAGATGAACGTGATCAGCTACGGCGAGGAGAAGCCGGTGGCGCCGAACACCAATCGCGACGGCCGTGCGCAGAACCGCCGCGTCGTGGTGAAGGTGCTTTCGTAGGGGCTCGCGCTTCGCGCTCGCCCGTCTAGGCGGGTGGGGCAGGTAGGCCAAGTGGGGCGGGTGGGGAAGCGATTCCCCGCTCGCCCCTTCTTCTTTGCAGGGGCCGCCTTCAGGCGGCCCGCGTTACCTCAGGCTTGCCAGACTCAGGGGCACCTGCACCCGGGTCTTTCCTTCTTCTTCAATCACCACATCGCACCGGCGGTCGCAGGCGCGCGTCAGCGTGTCGCCGTCGAATGAGGCGACGATGGTGGCGCCGAGCATCGGTTGCGTGCGTCCGGGCAGTTGGCCGCCCGGCAGCGGCGTCGGCGTATAGGGCACGAGGCCGCCATCCACGCGAGGGCCGTAACGCGGCATGCCGTTCACGTTGCGTGGGTCGAGTGTTCCTCCCGAAGGCAGCAGGACCCGGATCCGGTATGACGGCACCAGCACGAACGTGTTGAGCGGGTGGAACGTGAGCTCCGCGAAGAGGTCGATCTGGCGGGGCGCGGCGGCCTCGATCTCGAGCGCCTCGCGTTGACCGAAGCGCCGATCGCCGGCGCGGGAGCGGGCCTGCGCGGTGAGCACGATGCGGCGGAACGGCGTGACGATCTCCAGGTAGTCCACCGGCGGCGTCTTGACGTCCACGCGGTAGGGCTGATGAAAGCGGTCGAGGTCGGCGACGAACGCCGTCTGCCCCAACGCCACCGCCCGGCCGATCGACTCGGCGTCGAGGCGACGCTCGACGCCCCGCGCCGGCGCGGTCAGCAGCGCCACCGCCCCCGCGATCGCCGCGAGCCGGACAGCCGGCGTGCGCCCGTGTCGGGCCAGACGCGTTTCCACCCGGCAATGGTAGCTGGGGCTCGCACGAGAGGGAGGAAGATGTGTGCGCCGCGGCGGGGACGCGGCGCACACGGTCCGGGGCTTCGGCTTGCGCGTCGGCCCCGGATCTGCCGACGAGCAGAGCAGGATCCAGACCAGCCTGCGAGCCGGCGAACCCCCCGCCAAACGACGAATCGCTCTTGCTCGCCCTTACGGCGCCCGAAAGCCCTTTCGGTCAGGTGGGTCAGGTCGGTCAGGTGGGGAGTCGGGTGGGTAAACTCGGTTCCCTACCTGACCCCGACCAGGCGCACCTGACCTACCCGACCCACCTGACCTAGTATTTCCGCCATGGATCTGGCCAACCGGGTCGCACTGATCACAGGGGGCAAGCGCATCGGCGGCGTCGTCGCGGAACAGCTGGCGCGTGGCGGGGCCGACGTGGCGCTGGTCTACCGGTCGTCCCGCGGAGAGGCTGAAGACGCCGCGGCCGCCGCGCGGGGCTTCGGCCGGCGCGCCATCGTGATGCAGGCGGATCTGCGTGATCCAGACGCATGCGCTCGCGTCGTGGATCAGACGGTCGACGCCCTCGGCCGCCTGGACGTGCTCGTGAACATGGCGTCGGTGTATCGCGCCGTCGCGTTCGACGACCTCACGATCGAAGACTGGAACGAGCCGCTCGAAGTGGATCTGCGCGCCGCGTGGCTGTGCACGCAAGCCGCGGTGCCGTACATGCGGCGGCTGCGTGGCGGACGCGTCATCAACATCTCGGACTGGGTCGCCGCCAGCGGGCGTCCACGCTACCCGCGCTACCTGCCGTACTACGTGGCCAAGCGCGCGGTGATTGCGCTGACCGAGGCACTGGCGCTCGAGCTCGCCGGCGATCAGGTCCTCGTCAACGCGATCGCGCCTGGGCCGATCGTGGCGCCAGACGGCACGTCGGAGCGCGAGTTCCTCGCCGTCGAGCGCGCAACGCCGCTCGGCCGCTGGGGCGGCGAGACCGAGATCGCGAAGGCCGTGGCCGCGCTGATCGAGAGCGATTTCATCACCGGGGAGACGATCCGCGTCGACGGCGGAAGACACTTGAAGTAGCCGACTCTTGCCTGTGAGGGCGGGTAGGGCGGGTGAGCCGAGTAGGGAGGCCGCGCTTCGCGCGGTAGGAGTGGTCTACCTGCCCCACCCGCCTTACCGGGCCGCAGGCCCGGCCCTACCCGCCCCACTCGCCCTCTTATTTCGTCGACGGCGCCGGAGGCGTGCCAACGGCGCGCATCACGAAATCGAACTCCAGCTGGTGCACGTGCTTGATGAGCAGCGGGTCGCTGAAGCCGTGGCGCTGTTTGGCGTAGACCATCATCTCGAACGGCTTGCCGAGCCGCTGCAGCTCGTAGGCGAACTGCACCGAGTTCTGCATGTGGACGTTGTCGTCCATGGTGCCGTGCACCAGCAGCATCTTCGCCTGCAGCTTGTCGGCGGCCAGCCGCGGCGCGGTACGACGGTAGCCGTCCGGGTTGTTCTTCGGCAGCTTCATCAGGCGCTCCGTGTACACCGAGTCGTAGTCGCGCCAGTCGGCCACCGGCGCTCCGACGACGCCCGCCGCCCAGCTCGTGCTGTGCGTGATCGCGTACGCGGTCATGAACCCGCCGTAGCTCCAGCCGCTCAGCACGATGCGTGACGCGTCGACGAACGGCTGCTGCTTGAGCCAGGCGATGCCGTCTTCGAGGTCCTGCAGCTCGTACTCGCCGAGACGTCCGTAGACCGGCCACTGAGCTTCGACGCCGCGCCCGCTCGCGCTGCGGTTGTCGAGCACCCACACGACCACACCGCTCTGCGCCAGCAGCTGGTAGAACATGTGCGACTGTCCGCCCCACGAGTTCAGCACCTGCGAGGCGCCAGGCCCGGCATAGGTGAACTGGTAGACGGGGTAGCGGCGCGTGGGGTCGAAGTCGGGCGGCTTGATCAGCATCGCGTCCATCGAGCCGCCATCGCGTGTCTTTACCGGCACGAACTCCGGCCTGGACGTCCGGTATTCGGTGAGCGCCCGCACCGGATTGGCCTCGATCACGCGGATCTCGGCGCCATCGGCCGTGTGCAGCCGCATTTGCGCCGGCGTGGTGACGTCGCTCCACCGATCCACGTAGCGCGTGAACGAGGGGCTGAAGGTGGCCTGATGCGTGCCCCCGGCCTTCGACAGGCGTGTGCGGTTCGAACCGTCGAACCCGATGCGATAGACCTGCAGGTCCAGCGCGCTCGGCTCGGGTGACGAGAAGTAGACCAGCCCGCGCGCCTCGTCCACCCCATGGAGCCGGCGCACGTCCCAGCGTCCGGACGTGATCGCCCCGGCGAGCGTCGCCGGGCCCGTCCCGCTGTCGCGATAGCGATAGAGATGTTTGAATCCGGTTCGTTCGCTGAACCAGAGGAACGACCCGTCCTTCAGCCAGACCGGACCGCCGTTGTTGTTCACCCACGCCTTGGTCGTCTCGCGCAGCAGCGTGCG
>DATMDI010000551.1:0-3070 GCA_035557875.1 Vicinamibacterales bacterium | reverse complement strand
TGTGGTACTCGACGCGGCTGCCGGGCGCCAGGTCGTGCTTCGTGAACGTGGCGGGGTAGGTGGGCGGCCCCCACCAGCGCTCGAGCTGGCGTGGATCAGCCCACAGCTGCCACACGCGCTCCTGCGACGCCTCGAATTCGGCGTCGAGGGTCAAGGTCAGGGCCTGTGGGTCCTTCTGGACGGCGGTCACGGTCAACGGTGCTTCTCCTTCCGGGTCTCGGCGACGAGCGCGGTCATGCGATCCATCCGGCCGCGCCACATCTCTTCGTATCGGTCCAGCAGGCGCCGCGCCATGCGGAGCCCTTCGACATTGGTGCGGACGACCTTGCGGCGCCCGATTCGCTGCTTGGTCACCAGCCCGGCGCGCTCGAGGATCGCGACGTGTTTCTGCACCGCCGCGAAGCTCATGGGATAGTGCCCGGCCAGCTCGGCCACGCCCTCCTCACCGTCGATCGCGCGACGCACGATGTCGCGCCTCGTGCCATCGGCCAGCGCGCCGAACATGCGGTCGTAGTGAGGGGGAGCGATCCACATCAATACAACCATACGGTTGTACACCATGCACGTCAAGGTGGCGGCGGAACGAGCCGGGGATCATCATCGGTTCGTGGCACGAGTCGTCATTCGTGAGGCCGACACGATCTGGCACGAGGCCGGTGGCTGGTTCGACGCGCGCTGGCACTTCTCGTTCGACCGCTACAACGATCCGGAGCAGATGGGCGTCGGCCCGCTGAGAGTCTTCAACGACGACCGCATCGTCGCCGGCGCGGAGTGGCCAATGCACCCGCACCAGGACATCGAGTCGCTGACGTATGTTGTCGGAGGCTCATTCCTCCACGCCGATTCGCTCGACAACGACGGCCGCCTCGAGCCCGGCGCCGCACAGGTGATGACCTTCTCGCATCGCGGTGACCAGCACTCTGAGAAGAACGGCTCGCCGGATGAGCCGATGCGCTTCATCCAGTTCTGGATCCTGCCCGCTACCCGCGGCCTCGAGACCAGCGTGCAGCAGCGTCAATACAGCCTCGAGGATCGGACGGACCGATGGCTCCAGATCATGGGGCCGGCTGGAACCGAGGGTCTCGATCTGGCCCAGGACGCGCGCGCGCTGGTCGCCCACCTGACCGATGCCGGCCGGCTCGAGCACGTTTTCGCCGATGGCCGCGGCGGCTATCTGTACGTCATCGACGGGCGGCTGGCACTCAACGGCGATTCAGTCCGCACGGGGGACGCAGCGAAGATCACAGGCGCCGTCGATCTCACCCTGGAGACCGACGTCGCCGCCGAGCTGATCCTCATCGATGTCCCGCTCGATTACGAGCCGATCGGTGTCTGGGCCGGGGATTGGTAGCGGGACTCGCCCTCTGCAGCCGAAAGAAGCTCCGAACGCCGGCTGTGCGCAGGATCCATCGCTGGATCGGGTGGAACGCGTCTGCGGCCTCGGCGATGCCCAGGACGCGCGGATCGGTCGCAGCGTGGTCGGCTCCGTTCCAGCGGATGGTGCAGTCGCCGGCCGGCGAAGCAGGCGAACGTGCCCGTTTCGTGAGGGCTAGGCTGCGCTGACGACCCTCGGGAAAGTCCCATGACCGATCGGCAGGCGGAATCCGAGCAGCGCGTCACGAGTCTCGAGCTGTTCTTCGACCTCGTCTTCGTGTTCGCGATCACCCAGGTCACCGGCTTCCTGGCGGCGAAGCCGACGTGGGAAGGGCTGCTGCAGGGCATGTTCGTCCTCGGCGCACTGTGGTGGGCGTGGGCCGCCTACGCCTGGTTGACGAATACCCTCAACCCCGAGGAAGGCTTGGTCAGGATCGCGGTCTTCGCCTCGATGGTGGCGATGCTGATCGTGGCGCTCGCCACGCCCGAGGCCTTCGGCGCGAACGGCGTCGTGTTCGGCGTGGCGTATTTCATCGTCCGCGCGCTGCACCTCGTCCTCTACGCGATTGCCGGCCGGGGCGATCGGGAGCTGATGCAGGCGGTGCTCAGGATCGCGCCGAGCGCCCTCATCGGCGCAGCGCTGCTGGTGGTCGCCGGTTTCACCGAGGACGGCCTGCGGATGGGCATCTGGGCCGTGGCGCTCGCGATCGACTACCTCTGGCTCCTCGTTTCCGGCATGCGTGGCTGGCGCGTCTCGGCGGAGCACTTCATCGAGCGGCATGGCCTGATCATCATCATCGCCCTGGGAGAGTCGATCGTCGCGATTGGCGTGGGGGCGGCAGGGCAGCCCCTCGATGCCGGAACGATTTCCGCCGCCGCGCTGGGCATCGTGATCGCCTGCGCCCTCTGGTGGTCGTACTTTGACTGGACCGTCTTCGTTGCGCAGGCACGGCTCGTGGAGGCGCAGGGAATCGAGCGCGCCGCTCTCGCGCGCGATCTCTTCTCGTATCTGCATCTGCCGATGGTCGCCGGAATCGTGCTCTCCGCCTTCGGGCTCAAGACGACCCTGGCGCACGTGGACGACGTGCTCGAGATCGTGCCAGCGGTCGGTCTGTGTGGTGGCCTGGCGCTCTACTTCGCCGCCCATGTGGCCGAGCGGCTGCGGATCGGCGGCGGTTGGGGCCACGGCCGGCCGGCCGCCACCGTCGTCCTGGTTGTCCTCATCCCGATCGCCACGGTCGTTCCCTCGCTCGTCGCACTCGCGTTGGCGGCGGCCGTGTGCGTGGCGCTGATCGCCTACGAGCGGCTGCGCTACCCGTACGCCCGCGCGTGGATCCGCAGCCACCGAGGCGCCTTCACGATGGAGGAGGCCGCACGCATCACCCCCCGAAGGGGCGATGCCCCGACGGACGACCGGATATCAACCGATCGGTCGCCGTGAGCGCGGCCCTCAAGCTCTCGCGGGAGACGATCCTCGCCTTCCGGCGCTGGAGTGGCGCCCTCGACGAGCGTCTGCCGAGTGGCCCTGAAGGGCTGCGACGTGCCGCCTGGGCCGGCCTCCAGGACAGCGTTCCTCGATCGGCGCTGCACTCGCTCCATGCACGTGTCAGCGAGGTCGCGCCCGATGGTTGGGAAGATCCGTCGCTGGTGCAGGTGTGGGGCCTGCGCTACACGGCCAACGTCGTGCCGGCGGGGG
>DATMDI010000550.1:0-8995 GCA_035557875.1 Vicinamibacterales bacterium | reverse complement strand
GCGCGTTGACGTGACTCTTCGAGGCGCGGGCCAGAGCGAACCGGTTGGCCGCCGGTGTCCGGTGTTGTCGAGCTCGAGCGGCCGTCCTAGGGCGGGGTTGAAGCCGAGCACGATGAACCCGAGGCCGTCGAGCGGCACGGTGCCGTAGTGTCCGTGTTCGATCTGGAACGCCATCGCGAACGTGCACGACCCCTTGCTCGGCGCGACCGCCATCTGACCGGGAACACAGGGACAGACGAAGTCGCAGCTGCAGGTTTCGTAGTACTGCCCGTCGACTTTCCAATCCGGTGCAGCCATCACACACCTCTCGGCACGGTGACGCTACGCGCGCGTATGGCGGGCTGTCAGGCAACGTCGGATATACTGCCCGCCCGCCCTCGCGATGACGAACTCGCCGAAGCACCTCACGATGCTGCGGTCGTACACTGCGGCCGACGCGCTGACGATGGCCAACGCCAGCTGCGGGACGATTTCTCTGTTCCTCTGCCTCGACTACGTCGCCACCGGCAGCAACCGTTACATCGCGATCGCGTTTCTGCTGCTGCCGCTGGCGCTCGTCTTCGACGTCCTCGACGGCTACGTCGCCCGCGCGCAGAAGCATCGCCAGTCGCTCCTGGGCGGCGATCTCGACTCGCTCGCCGACATCATCTCGTTTGGCGTGGCGCCGGCCGTGCTTGGCTTCACCCTGGGCCTGCGCGGCGGATGGGACATGGTGTGCCTGACCTATTTCGTCGTGTGCGGCGTCAGCCGACTGGCGCGGTTCAACGTGACCGCGGCGGCGCTGTCGGACGGCAGCGGCAAGGTGAAATACTTCCAGGGCACGCCGATTCCAACCAGCATCGCCATCGTGGCGCTGCTGGCTGCGGCGCTGGAATTCGGCCGAACCGGGACCGCGCTCTGGTTCGGGGCCTGGCAGATCGGCCCGGCCGTCCTGCACCCGCTGGCGCTCGTCTACGTGGCCAGCGGCAGCGCGATGATCAGCGCGACGCTCCGGATCCCGAAACCCTGAGCGCTTTGGATGTGGGGGCTACGGGTGCACTACCAGGTCGTTTCGCACTTCATAACCCTCGGCCTTTTCGTGCGCGATCCGGCCCGCGGCCAGCTTCTGCGCCGCCGACGGCACGTGCCCGGTAAGCGTCACGGTCTTCACACGGTCGTCCGTGTCCACGTTGATCGCCGCGGCATCCACGCGCGAGTCGGCAATGAGCGCCGCCTTCACTTCGGCGGTCTGCAGCGCGGCGCTGCTGGCGAGCGCAGCGTCCTTCACGGCTTCGCTGGCGCGGTCGCCGGCTCGCTCGAGCGAGGCCTGAGCGGCGTCGCCCTGCTGCTTTGCCGCATCTGCGGTCGCTGCCGCTTGGCGCTGGGCTGTGTCGTTTGCACGTTCGACATTTCGAACCGCGTCGTCCGCCGCCGACTGGACCGCGCCGCCAGCGGCACGGGCCGCCTCGGCCGCCTGCTGACCAGCTTCGCGCGCCCTCTGTTCGGTCTGAGTGGAGCAGCCCGCCGCGACGAGTGCTGCAGCCATTACGCCTCCCGCCAGTAGTCGAGCTCTCATAGTCATCCTCCAGCCTGATCCGTAATCAGGCGCCAAGACAGGTAGAGCACACCGCGTGCCAGCCCCTCGGAGTGATGAGGTATTGGCTCGTCAGCGCAAGCCGGCGATGAAGGCGTGGACCTGGTGCACGACGACGGTCTGGTGCGACAGGAAGATGTGGTGTGCACCACGCGGGATGTCGACGAGCCGCACGGTCGCGCGGGCGTTGCGGCTTCCTCGGGTGTGGCGGGCCGATACCTCGCGCGATGGGTGTCGTGCTCGACGCAGACATCGGTGCCGCCCGCGTCGCCCGTGCAGGTAAAGGTGGAGATCGCCAGTACCGGGCACCTGGTGGCGGCACGCGTCTTCACGCGCCTCCTCGAAACGCGCTCTTCGACGTCAGCTGCACCGATCTGGCCACCTTCGCCCTTCGGGCCTGAAGCGGCAGCCGCGGGACCTGCAGCCCGGGCTGTTAGGATGCTCGCGGCGCCAGGCACCTCTCGCGCCAGGAGCATCCCATGCCGGACGATCGCCATCGGCCCGAACCCGCCACGAGCCGCGCGTCGAGCGCGGCCATCAGCCGCAGACAGTTCAACACGGCGCTGGCGGTGGGTGCCGTGGGCACCGCGCTGCCGTCACCACCCGGAGCCGCGGCGGCGCAGACCGCCGCGCAGGCCACTGCGCAGACTCGGACACCAGAGCTGTGCGAGATGAGCGCGGTGGAGCTCGTCGATCGCCTGCGCCGCAAGCAGGTCTCGGCCCGCGAGGTCATGCGCGCGCATCTCACGCAGATGGAGCGCGTGAACCCGCGCCTCAACGCCATCGTGACCCTCGTGGCGGATCAGGCGCTGACCAACGCGGCCAAGGCGGACGAGGCCGCGGCACGGCGCGGGACGCTCGGCGTGCTGCACGGCCTGCCCGTGGCGCACAAGGACCTGGTGGACACCGCCGGCATTCGCACCACGCGCGGCTCGCTCTTCTACAAGGACAACGTCCCGACCCGCGACGCGCTGATCGTGACCCGCATGCGCGACGCCGGCGCGATCACGGTCGGCAAGACCAACACCCCGGAGTTCGGCGCCGGATCACAGACGTTCAACGCCGTGTTCGGCGCGACCCGTAATCCCTACGACCTCGCGAAGACCTGCGGCGGCAGCAGCGGCGGGGCGGCCGCGGCCGTCGCGGCGCGGATGCTGCCGATTGCCGACGGCAGCGACACCGGCGGCTCGCTGCGCAACCCGCCGGCCTTCTGCAACGTGGTCGGGTTGCGCCCGGCGCCGGGGCGCGTCCCCACCGAGTCCGCGTCGTGGTCGCCGCTGTCGGTTGCCGGGCCGATCGCCCGCACCGTCGCCGACGTCGCCCTGTTCCTGAGCGCCATCGCCGGCCCGGATCCCCGCAGCCCGCTGTCGATTCAGGAAGACCCGGCGCGCTTCCGGGCTCCCCTGCGGCGGGACTTCAAAGGCACGCGGGTGGCCTGGTGGCGCGGCCTGGGCGGCATTCCCGTCGAGCCCGAGATCCGCCGGGTGGTGGACGGCACGCGCAAGGTGTTCGAAGACCTGGGCTGTGTAGTCGAGGAGGCGGAACCGGACTTCGCCGGTCTCGATCAGGCGTTCTCCGTGCTCCGCTTCACCGCCAACCACCCGCAGTACGCGCCGCTGGTCCAGCAGCGGCCCGACTGGGTGAAGGACACGATCAAGTTCGAGGTCGCGCAGGCCGAAACCTTCACCGGCGCGGACATCGGCCGCGCACTCGCGCGCCAGGCGCGGATCTACGACCAGAGCCGGCAGTTTTTCGCGCGTTACGAGTACTTCGTCCTGCCGGTGACGCAGGTCGAGCCGTTCGACGTCAACACGCCGTATCCCACCGAGGTCGCCGGCACGAAGATGGCCACCTATATCGACTGGATGCGCTCGTGTTCGTACGTGACGATGATGACCAACCCCGCGCTCTCGGTACCGGCCGGGTTCTCGGCCAACGGACTGCCCGTCGGCTTGCAGATCGTCGGCCGTCACCGTGACGAGTGGAGTGTGCTGCAGCTCGGCTACGCGTTCGAGCAGGCGACGGGTCACGGAAAGAGACGGCCGTCGTTGCTCACGTAGGGCGCTCACGTAGGCGCGGCTTCAGCCGCGCCGGCGCGACGGGGCTAAAGCCCCGTCCTACGACGCCGCGAACGCGCATGGACATTCGTGGCCATGCCTCCTGCGGCCGGCGTCGATTTTGTCGGAAGCCGATACGGCCACCCGAGTGACCACGTCGCCAATCGCGCTAAACGTTCGGAGATCGGCGACCGTAGTGTTTGGTCCCGGTCTTGCTCCAGCCGCGGGCATGAAGCGCCTCACAACTCGTCTCGCACTCGCCATCGCGCTTGCCGCCTCCGGGGGCGCGTTCATCACCTACGCACAGGATGCTGCGGAGCCCCGGGCCGTCCGCCAGGCCAAGCCCGGCGCCCCGGCACCGATTCTCGGCGGTACACGACCGCCGGTCATGGGAGCGTCAGGCGGCGTCTCCTCCGGCCACTCGCTCACGTCGGCGGCCGGGCTGGAGATTCTCCTGAAGGGGGGCAACGCGTTCGACGCCGGCGTCGCCACGGTGCTCGTCGGCGGCGTCATCGAACAGGACCTGTATAGCCTCGGCGGCGAGTCGCTGATCCTCGTGTATCCGGTCAAGGACGCGAAGGTGACGTCGATTGTCGGCCAGGGCTGGGCGCCGAAAGGCGCGACACTCGAGTACTACCAGTCCAAGGGCAAGAAACTCGAGGAAGACGGGCTCAATCCGGCCGTCGTCCCCGGTGCGCTCGCCGGCGCCCTCACCGTGCTCGAGAAATGGGGCACGATGTCGTTCGAGGAGGTCTCGGCCCGCGCCATCGCCTATGCGGAGAAGGGGTTCCCGATGCGGCCGCGGACGGCCGCCACGATCCAGCGCAATCTCGAGTTCTTCAAGTCGTGGCCGGACAACCAGAAGTACTGGCTGAAGCCTGACGGCTCGATGTACCTGCCCGGCGAAACCATCAAGCTGCCGACCCTGGCGGACACGTTGAAGAAGATGGTCGAGGCCGAGCGCAAGGCCAAGAAGAAGGGGCGGGCGGCGGCGATCGCTGCCGCGCGCGATCGGTTCTACAAAGGCGACATCGCCGACCGGATGGTGGCCTTCCTCAAGGCGCACGACACGCCGTTCGAGAAGAGCGACTTCGCCGAGTTCTTCGCCAAGGTCGAAGAGCCGACGTCGACCACCTATCATGGCTACACCGTCTACAAACAGAGCTTCGGCAGCCAGGGCCCGTCCCTGCTGCAGACGCTGAACATCCTCGAGAACTTCGACCTGCGGGCGATGGGGCACAACAGCCCCGACTACATTCACACGCTGATCGAGGCGATGAAACTCTCGTACGCGGACCGCGACACGTACTACGCCGATCCGGCGTTCGTGCAGATCCCGGCCGAAGGCCTGCTGTCGAAGGAGTACGCGAAACAGCGCGCGGCAACCATCGACATGAAGCGCGCCTCGACCCAGTTCATCGCCGGCGACCCGATGGCCTTCGACTCGAAGGTGAAGGGGCCGTGGCCGTTCTGGGTGGCCAAGGCCGAAGCGGACCTCTCGACCGAGCTCACGCCGATGCCGCTCCTCCTGGCCAGTGCCGGCATTCCGAAAGACACGACGCACATGTCGGTGATCGACAAGGACGGGAACATGTTCGACACCACGTCGAGCGGCGGCTGGATCAGCGGTGCCGTCATCCTTGGTGATACCGGCATCCCGATGAGCACCCGCGGCGAGCAGTTCTGGCTCGACGAGACGCGCGCCAACCAGCTGCGTCCCCGGGCGCGTCCGCGCTACACGCTCACGCCCAGCCTCGTGCTCAAGGACGGCAAGCCGTTCATGGCGCTGGGCACACCTGGCGGCGACAACCAGGAACAGACCATCCTGCAGGCGTTCCTCGACGTCGTGGAGTTCTGGGAGGACTGGTATCCCAACCTGCACACGGCATTCGCGTGGCCGCGGGTGCAGACCATGCACTTCTACGGATCGGTGGCGCCGCACCGCCCCGGCTTCAACCGCATGAACGCCGAAGCGCCGATTCCCAAGGCCGTGCAGGACGAGCTGAAGGCGCGCGGGCACTCGATCAGCCAGGTCAATCAATACGGCGTGAGCGGCTGCGCCACCGCGGTGATGATCGACCCGGCCACCGGCAACCGCTTCGCCGCCGCCGACGCCCGCCGCGACTGTTACGCGATGGCGTACTGAGGCCAAGGTGGCAGGTCCCGCCGGAGCCACGCGCATCACCGCGTGGCTCCGGCTCACTCCGACTCAGGCGGATACCGTCCCCCTCAGCCACTTCGAGACGGTCTTGCTGGACGTGGACGGCACGCTTCTGGACAGCAACGCGGCGCACGCCGACGCGTGGGCGCATGGGTTTCAATCGCACGGCCTCACGGTCAACCCCAGGGCACTCCGGCGATCGATCGGCATGAGCGACGACAAGCTGCTGCGGGCAGTCGCGCAGGTCGGCGAGTCGTCGGCGCTGGGACGCGGCGTCGTCGCGCGCAAGCGCCGGGTCTTCGCGATGCTGCTGCCCGGGCTCTCGCCCACTCGTGGCGCCCGCGCGCTGCTCGAGCACCTCGGCCGCCGCGGGCTCGACCTCGTGGTCGCGACAGCGGCCCCAGACCAGGAGGTGCGGGCGGCGTTGCAGCGTGCCGGCGTCGCCGACCTGCTGCGCGCTCCCCTCCCGGTGGCCGACGACATGGAGGCAGCGACAGACCGCCGCGACGTCATCGCGGCCGCGCTCGAGCGCTGCGGCGCCAGGCCCGACACGACCGTGATGGTCACAGACACGCCCCACGATATCGAGGCAGCCGCACGCGCCGGGGTGCGTGCGGTGGCGCTACGCTGCGGCGGGTTCTGGAAAGACAGCGACCTGCGGCACGCCATCGCCATCTACGATCACCCCGGGGCGCTGCTCGAGCAGTGGCGCGGGGAGCAAACCTAGAAACCGCCCGTGAGCCGCTTGATCAGCCGGTAGCTGAACTCCAGCCCGTCGAAGAACCAGTCCTCGCGAATCCGCTCGTCACGCCCGTGGGCGCGGACGTCCTCGACGTCGTCGAAGATGCCGTTCACGCCATACACCGGGATGCCGGCGCGACGAAGATAGAAGGCGTCGGTCGCGGTCGTGCTCATCGTCGGAATCACGGGCACTCCCGGCCACATCTCGCGGGTCACCGCTTCGATAGGCCCGATCACGTCGGCACGGAGCGGCGACGCGGCCACCATCTGCGCCTCCCAGAGCGGCCGCAGCGCAATCGCCGGATCGCTCACGACCCGCTGGAGCGCTGCCGCCACGTCTGCGGGCGAGTCGCCCGGCACGATGCGGCAGTTCATCACCGCCCGCGCCCGCTGCGGCAGCGCGTTGTCGGCGTGCCCGCCGTCGATTCGTGTCGGCGTGCAGGTCGTGCGCAGCCTGGCGTTGTACTCCGGCAGGGCCGACAGCACGGCGGCGGCTGCGGTGTCGGTGGGATCGTGCACGAGGGCGCGCATCGCCGCCGCCACGTCCGGCGCCTCGAGTGCCGCGGTGCGCTCGAAGAACGCGCGCGTCACGTCGTTGAGGCGCACCGGAAAGACGTGCGCGGCCACCCGGGTCAGCGCCGACGCGAGCTGGTTGATCGCCTGATCGCGGCGCGGCAGCGAGCTGTGGCCGCCGCTGTTGGTGACGAGCATCTCGAAGCTGAGATAGGTCTTCTCGATCGCCTGCACCGTGTGCGACAGCCGGCGCCCCTGCTTCACCACGCCGCCGCCCCCTTCGTTCAGCGCGAACTCGGCGTCGATGAGATCGCGGTGGGTCGTCAGCAGCCAGTCGGTGCCGTTGTTGGGCCCTCCCACTTCCTCGTCCGCCGTGAGCATGAGCACGAGGTCGCGGTCCGGCACGTAGCCTTCACTCCTGAGCCGGATGAACGTGGCCGTCCACAGTGCGGCCTCGTCCTTGTCGTCCGTTGTGCCACGGCCGTAGAACCAGCCGTCGCGTTCGAGGAAGTGAAACGGCGCCACGCTCCAGTCCTGCGGAAGCGCGTCCACGACGTCGAGGTGCGCCATCACGAGGATCGGCTTCCGTCCACTGTCGCGACCGCGCAACCTCGCCACGAGGTTGCCGCGCTCCGGAACCGGCCCCAGCACCCGCACGTCGCCGCGCGGGAATCCGGCGGCCATCAGGCGCGCGGCCACCGCTTCCGCGGCGGGCGTCGTGCTCCCCTTCTGCGTCGTGTCGATCTCGACCAGCTGCTTCAGGAGGTCTTTGGCGAGCCGTTCGTGCGCGGAAAGGTTCCGGGGGGCGGGCGTCCCGGCCTGACCGCTGACGGCGGCCGCCATGAGCGCCGCCAGGACGGCACTGTGCACGAGTCGGTTCATCGCGCTACTCGAAGCAAATCGCGCGCCCGGCAGCACTACAGCCGAAAGCGTTCAACGGCCCGCAACGGCCACACAGGCCTGTTGTTCGGAGTACCAGGTGTGGACAGAAATGTACATCCTCCCGGCGCCGCTACTTGTACGCGTCCATCGCTTTGCGCTGTTGGGATTCGGGGCCGAACTCCATCGCCTCGATCTGCACGCCGTCGAGATCGCGCAGCCGGGTAAACAGTGCCCGGCCCGGCGTAAGCCCCGGATCGGCCATCGTGGCGCCCTGTTGCCGCATCCGCGTCACCGCGGACTTCAGGTCACCGAACTCCACGGCGAAGTGTGTCAGCCCAGGAGGCAGCGCTGCCGTCGCGGGCTGGAGCTCGAGAAACGTGTCGCGGCTGACATGGAGATAGGTCAGAAGCGGCCGCCCGTCCGGCTGCTTCAGCGAGTAGGCCTCGCGGAGCCCGATGGTCTTCGTGTAGTACGCCATCGCCGCGTCGAAGTCCTTGACCGCAATCCCCACGTGGCTGAGCGCGCGCGGCGCGCTGTCCTGGGCCGTCACCGTGTGGGTGGCCAGCACGCCCACGAGGATGCCCGCCGCAAAGAGCGCCAGACTTTTCATCCCGATCCTCCGCGTGCATCTTATGCTGCTCGCACGTATCATCGCGCGGCAGACCCGGCTCCACGACGAGGAGGGACGCGATGACCGCAGGGCGGCACATGGCCATGATGCTCGGCACGGTGCTGGGACTGACCGCGTGCGCGGCGCCGGCCCAGCCGCCGCCGGCTGCCACCGCCAGCGACCCGCGCTCCGACGGAGACCTGAACGTGCGCCTCGTCGGCTATCACGATCTGCAGGGGCGCCAGTCGCTGGTCGTCACGACCAGGTCGGATGCCGCCAACGGCAACTGGGTGTATGTCGGCCACACGCCGAACGATCGCAGCGATCCGCAGGCCTCGGACGACGGCCAGGGCAACGACCAGCCGATCCTCAATCCCCTCACCGGGAAGATGGAGTGGAACGGCACGTCGATCGTGGAAAATCTCGGACCCGGCGCGGCCGCGTCTCGTCTGGCACAT
>DATMDI010000549.1:0-3170 GCA_035557875.1 Vicinamibacterales bacterium | reverse complement strand
GGTCGAGATCGACTGCATCGCCTACATCCCCTAGCCCCCGCCAGTCAGCGCCCCCGGCGGGTTCGCACTAGAATGCCCGGCGGGGGATTCTGTTCGATGACGACATCGCGACTCACCGTGCGTGCCGCGGCCTGCGCCGCCGGCGCGTTGACTCTGGCCTGGCTGGCCGCCGCTCCTGTGTCGGCGCAATGGGAAAAATGGCCGATGAAGAACGTGCCGCGCCTCGCCGACGGGAAGGTGGACCTGAAGGCGCCGCCGCGCCGCACCGCCGACGGCAAGGTCGATCTCCAGGGGTTCTGGCTGCCCACCAACCCGGTGAAGCACCTGCTGAACCTGGCGGCCGATCTGAAGCCCGCTGACGTACCGCTGCAGCCGTGGGCCGAGAAGGTCCTGCAGGAACGGATCGAGACGAACGGCAAGGATCACCCGGGCGTACGCTGCTGGCCCTCCGGAATTCCCGAGAAGCTGAACATCCCCGACGGCTTGAAACTGGTGCAGACGCCGGACCTGATGCTCTTCCTGCACGAGTCCCGGACCATCTACCGTCAGGTGTTCACCGACGGCCGTCCGCTGCCGAAGGATCCGCAGCCGGCGTGGCAGGGCTACTCGGTCGGCCGCTGGGACGGCGACACGTTCATCGTCGAGACGATCGGCCAGAACGGCAAGACCTGGCTCGACATGCGCGGGTTGCCCGCGACCGACGCGCTGAAGGTCACCGAGCGCTACCGCCGCCCGACGATCGGCAACATGATCGTCGACGTGACGATCGACGACCCGAAGGCGTACACGAAGCCGTGGAATGTGCAGCTGTCGTGGACGCTGCAGCCGGACTGGGAGCTGATCGAGAGCATCTGCGAGGAGAACAACCGGGACCCCGCGCACATGGTGGGCAAATAGGGCCGGCGCTTTGCGCCGGTAAGGCGGGTAGGGCCGGTAGGGCGGGTAGGGCAAGGGGGGAAAGCTCTTACCCGCCTAGAGCGCGCGGTAGCGCGCGACCCTACCCGCCTCACCCGCATCAGGGGGACAGAATGGCGGACCATTATCACGACCCGAGCGACACGAAACTGCTGCGCGACATGCGGACGCTCGCCCCCGCGGATTTCGAGGGATGGCTGGCTCTCAACAACATCGTCAAGCGCGAGGACGGCGCCATCCCGAAGAAGTACCGCGAGCTGATTGCAATCGCCGTGTCGTGCACGACGCAGTGCCCGTACTGCCTGGACGCGCATACGAAGGCGGCCAAGGCGGCGGGCGCCACGCGGGCCGAGGTAGCCGAGGCGGCGCTGCTCGCGGCGGCGCTCCGGGCGGGCGCGGCCGCTACGCACGGTACCCTCGCGCTGAAGCTGTTCGACCAGGCGTGACCCCGCTCCTCGTCGCGGTCGGCGGCGCGCTGGGATCGGTGCTGCGCTACTGGGCTGGCGGGCTGGCGCAGCAGGCGGCGGGTGGCGCGGCCGGAGGGTTTCCAATCGGCACGCTGCTCGTCAACGTGGTCGGTTGTATCGCGATCGGCGCGTTGGCGCAGCTGGGTGAGCGGTCGTCGCTGGCGCCGGAGACACGCGCGCTGCTCATGACGGGAGTCCTGGGTGGGTTCACGACGTTCTCGGCGTTTGCCAACGAAACGGTTCTCGCCTGGCGCGCCGGTGCCATGGCGGTCGCGGCGGCCAACGTCGTCCTCAGCGTGGCCCTGTGCATCGCAGGAGTCGCAATCGGCCGGGCTGCGGTGGGGCTGTTCGTGAAGTAGGGAGAGGATCGTGAGTCTCTATTCGCCGGCGCTGTTCAGCGAGCTCTACAAGCACATGGAGTGGGCCGACGCCACGTTGTGGCGGGCGGCGCTCGCGAGCCCGGGCGCGCAGGCGGACGACGTGCTGCGGAACTATCTGCATCACATGCACCTCACACAGCAGCTGTTCCTCGCGTTCTGGACCGGCACGCCCGCCGAGCCGATCGCACGCCGCCAGCCGGCGGAGTTCACGCTGCCCGAGCTCTGCGCGTGGGCGCAGCCCTATTACGGTCAGGCCCGCGCCTTTCTCGAAACCGCGACCGCCGACGTGCTCGCGCGCCCGCTGGTCATGCCGTGGGTGGCGCAGTACGAGAAGCAGCTCGGGCGGAAGTTCGACGTGGCCACGGTGGGTGAAACGGCGTTTCAGGTCGTGAGCCACTCGACCCACCATCGCGCGCAGGCCAACACCCGGCTGCGGGCCGTCGGCGGCGACCCGCCCCTCGTGGATTTCATCGCCTGGATCTGGTTCGGCCGTCCGGCGGCCCCCTGGGACTGAGCCATGTTGCGGCCCGCCTCCGGCCGCCGTTCGCATCGTGTGCTGCTCGTGGTGTGTCTGACCACGCTGACGACGGCATGGATCGACGCCCAGACCGACAGCCAGCCTCCCAAGTACTCGCGGCTGCAGCGGCTGGAACAGTGGACGGCGGCGCTCGAGCGTCATGATCCCGGCCAGGCCGACGGAGCCCTGAAGACGTTTGCCGACTGGAGCGCGCGCGAGTTCGCCGAGCTCAAGATCACCTTCTGGGCGACCCTGGCAGTCGTGCGTGATCCCGCGATCCGCACCTTCCTGCGGCCGCCGCTGCCCAATGGCCGGCCGTCGACGCAGGTGTTCTACAGCCGCGGCGAATTGCGCCAGCTCTTGGCCGTGGCCAAGCGGCTGAAGGCGCTGGGGGAGAACCACATGCTCCGGCGAGGCGCGATGCTGCACGCGGATGCGGTCGTGCTCGGTGCCGGCACCGACTCGCGAGGCGGGGCCGGGCGATCCGATTTCTTCATCTACAAGTTCGACGACGGGCAGGGGCTGGGCCAGTCGGACGCGCTCGGGCAGTGGGACCTCGCGCGCTTCCTGCTGGAGCAGATCCGCCCCGATCCTCGCGACTTCCGGCCGAGGCCCGCCGGCGACGACTGGGTGCGGCGCTGGTATCGCACGCTGATCGCGTATCAGCTGTCGCAGATGCACTTCGTGGTCGCGGACGCCGAACGCGGCCTCGAGCTCTTTCCCAACGACCCGGAGATCCTGTTCTTCGAAGGCGTTCTCCACGAAACGCTGGCGTCGCCGGCCATCCAGGAACCGCTCCGCAAGTCCGAGAACGTTCGACGGTCGGCCCGTGTGGACACGGCCTGGAGCGAGTTCAACACCGCGGAGCGTCTGTTGCGGCGTGCGGTCAAG
>DATMDI010000548.1:0-9253 GCA_035557875.1 Vicinamibacterales bacterium | reverse complement strand
CGCGCGTGCGGCGGACGTCGGTCCCGACCAGGCGATTGACGATGGTGCTCTTGCCCACGCCGGACGATCCCAGCAGCGCGCAGGTGCGCCCCGTCGCGACGTAGCCGCGAATGGCGCCGATGCCGTCGCCGCTCCGGGGATTGAGCACGTGCACCGGCATCGAGCCGGCCACCGCCGCCACCTCGGCGGCCGCCCCCGGCAGGTCGGCGCACAGATCCGGCTTGGTCAGCAGCACCACCGCCTCGGCGCCGCTGTCCCGGGCGAGCAGCAGGTAGCGTTCGAGCCGGCGGGGGCTGAAATCGGCGTCGAGCCCCATCACCAGGAAGACGACGTCCACGTTGGCCGCGACCACCTGTTCATCGGTCACACCGCCGGCGACCTTGCGGGAGAAGCGGCTGCGGCGCGGCAACACGTGCACGATCGACGCGCGATCCTGGTCCGCGCCGCGGCGGATCACGACCCAGTCGCCGACCGCCGGCAGTTCGCTGCGGCTCATCGCGTGGTGCTTCAACCGGCCCGACACGACGGCCTCGACGTCACCGTCCTCTACGTAGACCCGGAACAGGTGGTTGAACTCGACCGCCACGCGCGCCGGGTCATGGCCGGAGCGCTCGCGCCAGGGCTCGTAGTGAGCGGCCATGTCCCGGTCCCACCCGAGATCGTCCAGACGCACGGCGCCAGTGTACGACGCGCCGATTGGCAACCGGGCTCTCCGGCTTACAATTCCGCCCATGAGGCTATCCCTGGCCGCAGGCGCGGTGGCCGTCGCGGGTCTTCTGCTGCTGGGGATGGCCGGACCGGCCCACCGGCTCGGTGTCCCGCTGGGCACGGCCTTCTCGGTCGTCCGGTGGTCGGCGTACCTGGCACTCGCGGGCGCGCTGCTATCGGCCGGCGCCGTGTTCTGGGCCCGGCGCAAGAGCCGCCGCTGGCCGGCCGCCGTGGCTGCGGCTGGAGTCGTACTGGGCATCCTGACTGCGGCCGTCGGCTACGCCTGGCTGCGGGTAGCCCTGGGTGCGCCGGCCCTGCACGACATCACGACCGACCTCGAGAATCCGCCGGCGTTCACCGCGATCGTGGCCCGCCGGCCGGCTGGCAGCCATTCGCTCACCCGCACCCGCGAAGTCGATCTGTTGCAGCGCCAGCTCTATCCCGACCTGGCGCCGCTCGTCATCCCGCTGCCGTCGCGCCTCGTATTCGATCGGGCACGGCTCGTCGCCGAGAACCAGGGCTGGACGATCGTGGCCAGCGATCCCGCTGCGGGCCGGCTCGAGGCAACCGACACAACCTGGTGGTTCGGCTTCACGGACGACATCGTTGTAAGGTTGACCGCCTGGGGCACGGGCACGCGCGTGGACGTCCGCTCGGCGTCGCGGCGCGGCTCCACCGACACCGGCACCAACGCCCGGCGCGTGCAGCGCGTCCTCGCGGCCCTGCAGCAGCCCTGAATCCCGCCGATGCCCGCTCGACGCCCCGTGCCCGCACCGCATCCTGGCGGCCAGTACCACGACGTGGCGCTCGGACCGGGCCGCGCCACCACGGCCACCCGCTACGCCGCGACCGGCAGCGGAGGCACGCTGCTCGTGCTTGCGCATGGCGCCGGAGCCGGGCAGCATCACCCGTTCATGACCGCGATGGCCGCCCGTCTGGCCGCGCGCGGCATCGGCGTCGTGACGTTCGACTTCCCCTACCTGCACGACGGCCGCAAGGTCCCGGATCGGGCGCCGGTGCTCGAGGCCTCGTTCGCGGCGGTGGCGAACTGGGCGGTGCGTCAGGAAGGCGGGCCGGTCGAGCGCCTGCTTCTCGGCGGCAAGTCGATGGGCGGCCGGATGGCGACGCACCTGGCCGCCGCTGGCTTCACCGTCAGCGACGGCGGTCCGCCGCTCGGCGGCATCGTCGCCCTCGGCTACCCGCTGCACCCGCCCGGGAAGCCGGAGCAGCTGCGCGACACTCACCTGCCGAAGATTGCGGTGCCGGTCCTCATCGTCCAGGGCAGCCGCGATACCTTCGGGACCCCGGCGGAACTGACGCCCGTCGTCGCGCGCATGACGGCGCCCGTGACCGTGCACGTCGTCGAGGGCGGCGACCACTCGTTCACTGTCGGGCGAACGCCGCGCGAGACGGTGCTCGATCGTGTGGCCGACGTCGTGGCGGGCTGGGCCGCTCGCATCGGCCAGGAACGCAGTTGACCCTCGCGGGATTGATTTCTTCGATTGTGTATCTCGTTATCAAGAGACCGACACTTTCGTCTAATTTGGCGGCCATCCGCGGATACCGCTGAATCGGCGTAAGTTGTTCGCGGCCAGACAGATCGTCCGCGCGCCGTGGATTCCTGAACTGGGAACGGTAATTGCTGAGTTCGCTTGGATTGCGCCCGCACGGTGTGGCGCTCGCGGAGTGCCATGGCCGATGTCGCTGCTCCCCCTCACGAACTTCAGGGCCTGATCGACACCCTGCACGCGAAATACGTCGCCAATGTCAGTGGCCAGGTGGCTACCTACATTCCGGAGCTGGGCAAGGCCAATCCGGATCACTTCGGCATCTGCATGATCACCGCCGACGGCCGCGTGTTCGAGCGCGGCGACTGCGATCAGCCGTTCACCATCCAGTCGATTTCGAAACCGTTCGCGTTCGGACTGGCGGTGGAGGAAATCGGCGCCGAGGAAGTGCTGCGGCGTGTCAGCGTGGAACCGAGCGGCGACGTCTTCAATTCGATCGAGCTGCAGAACGGGTCGAACCGCCCGTTCAACCCGATGATCAACACCGGCGCCATCACCGTGAGCGCCATGCTGCACGCGCGCCATGGCGCCGGCACGTTCGACCACCTGCTCGAGCGTTTCAGCTCGATCGCCGGCCGGCAGCTCGAAGTGGACGAGGCGGTCTACGAGTCCGAGAAGCGCACCGGCCACCGCAACCGGGCCATCGCCCATCTGCTCCTCAATGTGGGTGTGGTGCACGAAGAGATCGAGGCCGCGCTCGACGTCTACTTCCGGCAGTGCTCGATTCTCGTCACCACGCGGGACCTCGCCATGATGGGAGCCACGCTCTCGAACATGGGGCGCAACCCGATGACCGGCGAGAGCGCGTTCTCCATCCGCCACGTCAAGGACATCCTGTCGATCATGTTCACGTGCGGCATGTACGACTACTCGGGCCAGTGGGCCTACCGCGTGGGGGTGCCGGCGAAGAGTGGCGTGAGCGGCGGCGTGCTCGCCGTCGTCAATCGGCAACTCGGGATCGCCACCTACTCGGCACGCCTCGATCCCTGCGGCAACAGCTGCCGCGGCGTGGAGGTGTGCGCCGACCTCGCCTCGCGGCTCGGTCTGCACGTGTTCGACTGCCTGAACGTGGGCTCGACGTTCCTCGACGTCGTGCTTGCGGGGAACCCGGCTTCCTGACGCCGGTCGGGTTGCCTGAGTCGGGTAGGTCAGGTAGGTCAGGTGGGTCAGGTGAGTGAGAGCACTTACCTACCCGACTCACCCGACCTACCCGCCCTACCTGGCCGAAAGCGTCACTCCGGCGTCTGCTGCCTGAGGTGAACGGGCGCGCTCTTGCCCCGCACCCGTAGATTGATCATCTCGACGAACACCGAAAAGCCCATCGCGAAGTAGATGTAGCCCTTGGGGATGTGCTGGCCCGTCCCCTCGCCGATGAGCGACACGCCGATGAGCAGCAGAAAGCTCAGCGCCAGCATTTTCACGGTCGGATGCTTCTCCACGAACTCGCTGACGACCCTGGCCGACACCATCATCACGGCCACGGCGATGACGACGGCCGCGATCATCACCGCCACGTGCTCGGCCATACCGACGGCCGTGATCACCGAGTCGAGCGAAAACACGATGTCGAGCAGCAGGATCTGGGTGATAACCCCGGCAAACGAGGCCGCGCGGCGCCCGGGCGCGTGCTCCTCGTCGCCTTCGAGCTTGAGGTGGATCTCGTGCGTGCTCTTCGCGATGAGGAACAGGCCGCCGACGATGAGGATCAGGTCGCGGCCAGTCGGGCCCTGTCCCCACAGCTGGAACAGCGGCGCCGTGAGCCCCATCACCCAGCTGATGGAGAGCAGCAGCAGGATGCGGATGAACATCGCCAGGAACATGCCCAGCTTGCGCGCCCGCTCGCGCTGACCGGGCGGGAGCTTCCCGGCCAGGATCGAGACGAAGACGACGTTGTCGATGCCGAGCACCACCTCGAGGGCGGTGAGCGTGAACAGCGATACCCACCCGTCGACGGTGGACATCCACCCGAACGCGCTGTTCCAGTCGAACACGAAACCTCCAGGCGCCGGCCGCGTTCGCGCCGCGGCCGCCGGCTATCGAGCGCTCAAGGACAAGGTGAGAATCGGGGCGCTCAGGACTGCGCTGCCGCGACCGTGCGCTCGGGCGCGTCTGCAAGCGCGCCCCACGTGTCGGGATCCTGCCACAACAGCGTCGAGATATAGAGCGCCACGTCGGCGGCGGGAAACTGGCCGGCGATGGCCGTGGCCGCCTTGCGCAGCACCTCAGGCTCGGGGGCCTTCACTTCTTCGTCGGCAATCATGCCGTTGTCGTGGGCGATGCCCACGGCGTCGAGGAACGCGCCCATCATCGGCCGCTGGTGCACGAGGTGATAGGCCACGAGCAGCCGCGCCGCGACCAGTTCGGACACGGCGGGAAATGACGCGAGATGCCGCGCCTTCTTGTCGGCCGGCATCGCCACCACGCTCTTCGCGCGGAACTTGATCTTCTGGGCGATGAGCGCGATGGCTTCCGCCTGCTCGAGTCCGGCTTCCGGCTCGGACCAGAACGCTTCGGCCGCCTGCAGCTTGCGCTCCGGCGTCAACGACTTCCACAACTGCGAGGGGCGGGCGATGGCGGACACGTCGGTCATGTTCGAGCGATACGTTAACATAGCGCGCATGCCAACTTTGACTGTGGAAGGCTACGCAACCGTAGCCGTGGACGACGGAATGCGGCTCGTCAACGCGATCGAGCAGCGCGCCGGTGTGGATATCCTGCACGCGTGCGGCGGAAATGCCCGCTGTACGACGTGCCGCGTGGAGTTCGTCGGCGGCGAGCCCGCCCGGATGACTCAGGCCGAGCAGGCCAAACTCGCCGAGAAGGGGCTCAGCGGCGTCCGGCTGTCGTGCCAGATTGAGTGCGACCACGATATGACCGTGAAGGTCGTGAACCGGCTCGAAGGCAGCGGCCGCCCCGATCCGGGCAAGACCCCCGAGCCGACGATTCAGCCTCCGCCAGTCTGGGTCTAGAAACACGAAAGCGGACCTGAAGGTCCGCCTCTAGGTGCGTTCGAATATCCTCGTGGGGGCTGGCTTCAGCCGGCCCTGGGCCGCCTGAAGGCGGCCCCCACGGGTCAATCGATCGAGAGCTTCCGCAGCAGCGCGAAGTCCGACAGCATCTTGCCGGCGCCGAGCACCACGGACGACAGCGGATCCTCCGCCACCGACACCGGCAGACCGGTCTCGCGGCGCAGGCGGTCGTCGAGCCGCTGCAGCAGCGCGCCGCCGCCGCTCAGCACGATGCCGCGGTCGTAGACGTCGGCTGACAATTCCGGCGGAATACGCTCGAGACCGTCGCGCACCGCCTGGACGATCTGGCGCACCGGCTCGGCCAGCGCTTCGCGGATCTGGCCGTCGTTGAGGATGATCGTGGTCGGCTTGCCCTCGAGGACGTGCCGGCCCTTGACCTCCATCTCCTTGATGTCGGAGAGCGGCGCCGCCGACCCGAGCTCCATCTTGATCCGCTCGGCCGTGCGCTCGCCGATGAGCAGGTCGTGCTCCTTCTTGACGTAGGTGATGATCGCCTCGTCCATCGCGTTGCCGGCGATACGCACCGAGCGGCTGTAGACGATGCCCGCCAGCGAGATCACCGCGATGTCGGTGGTGCCGCCGCCGATGTCGACGATCATGCTGCCCGAGGCTTCCGTGATCGGCAAGCCGGCGCCGATCGCCGCCGCCATGCCCTCTTCGATGAGGTGCACTTCGCTGGCCTTCGCCCGGTAGGCGCTTTCCTTGACGGCGCGGCGCTCCACCTGGGTGATTTCCGAGGGCACGCCGATGATGACGCGCGGCCGGACGAAGCTCTTGCGCTTGTGCGCCTTCTTGATGAAATAGCCGAGCATCTTCTCGGCGGCGTCGAAGTCCGCGATCACGCCGTCGCGCATGGGACGGATGGCGGTGATGCTGCCCGGCGTGCGGCCGAGCATCTCCTTTGCTTCCGTGCCCACGGCTTCGATCTGGTCGTTGACGTTGTTGACGGCGACGATGGAGGGCTCGTTGAGCACGATGCCTTGGCCGCGGGCAAAGACACACGTATTGGCGGTCCCCAGATCAATCGCCAGATCGTTGGAAAACAGAGACATCGCGCCGAGCAGCACACTGACCTCCTGCGAATGCAAAGGGGTGAAAGTATATGTGCCTTCCCCGTAGCAACCTTCGTTCCGGCGTCAATACGGTGCGGCGCGCGCAATCGCCGAGCACAGCTGCACGTCGCTGCGCGGCTCTGCACGACGAGGCCGGGGGGAGCGTCAGAACTCTGACGACGGACTCGTGATCGCCTGACGATTTTTGATCCCGCTCAGTGTCGGCGGGCCGTCACCCGTCGATCTTCTTCGGCCGCATGTTCGGGGCGAGCACGCGTTTCCGCAGCCGGATCGCCTTGGGCGTGATCTCCACGAGCTCGTCGTCGTTGATGAACTCGATCGCCTGCTCGAGGCTGAGCTTGCGAGGGGGAATCAAGCGGATCGCCTCGTCGGCGCTCGACGCGCGCATGTTCGTCTGCTTCTTTTCCTTGGTGACGTTCACGTCCATGTCGGCGGCCCGGGCATTCTCGCCGATGAGCATCCCCTCATAGACCTGCGTCCCCGCCTCGATGAGGATTTCGCCCCGCTCCTGCAGGTTGAAGATCGCGTAGGCGGTGGCCACGCCAGTGCGGTCGGCGACCAGCGCGCCGGTCGGCCGTGCCGGGATTGCGCCATGCCACGGCTCCCAGCCGGCAAAGAGGTGGTTCATGATGCCGGTGCCCTTGGTCTCGGTGAGGAACTGCGAGCGGAACCCGATGAGGCCGCGCGCCGGAATCCGGAACTCGAGCCGCACGCGCCCGCTGCCGTGATTGACCATCTTGGTCGGCACGCCGCGCCGCGTGCCGGCCTGTGCCATGACGACGCCCTGAAACTCCTCCGGCACGTCGATGACCAGGTCCTCGACCGGCTCCATGCGGACGCCGTTCATCTCCTTGGTGACGATCTCCGGGCGCGAGACCTGGAGCTCGAATCCTTCCCGGCGCATCATCTCGATGAGAATCGACAGCTGCAGTTCGCCGCGGCCGACGACCTTCAACTGCTCCGGCGTGTCGGTATCCTCGACTCGAAGCGACACGTTGCCGAGCAGTTCCTTCTGCAGCCGATCGCGCAGGTTCCGCGAGGTCACGTACTGACCGTCGCGGCCGGCCACCGGCGACGTATTCACCCCGAAGATCATCGACACGGTGGGTTCGTCCACCGCGATCGGCGGGATGACCAGGCGGTGTTCCTGGTCGGCAATCGTCTCGCCGATCGTGATGTCTTCGATCCCTGCCAGGCAGATGACATCGCCGGCGGCAGCCTGGGTGATCTCGATCCGCTTCAGGCCATCGAAGGCGAACAGCTTGGTGACCTTGGTGTTCTGGAAGGAGCCATCCAGCTTGATGACGGTGACAGGGTCGTTCAGTTTGACGGTGCCGTTGAAGATGCGGCCGATGGCGATGCGCCCGAGATAGTCGCTGGCGTCCAGGTTGGCGACCAGCATCTGCAGCGGTGCCGCCGGATCGCCCTTCGGCGGCGGCACGTGCTCCACGATGGCGTCGAAGAGCGGCCGCAGATCTTCACCGCGAACGGCCGGATCGCCCGAGGCCACCCCATCTCGCGCGTTCGTGTACAGCACCGGGAACTCGATCTGATCCTCGGTCGCGTCGAGATCGATGAAGAGATCGTAGACCTCGTTGAGCACTTCCTGCGGGCGCGCGTCGGGGCGGTCGATCTTGTTCAACACGACGATGGGCGGCAGGCCGCGTTCGAGCGCTTTCCGCAGCACGAACCGCGTCTGCGGCAGCGGGCCCTCGGACGCGTCCACGAGCAGCATGATGCCGTCCACCATCGACAGCGTCCGCTCGACCTCGCCGCCGAAGTCGGCGTGGCCCGGCGTATCCACGATGTTGATCAGGATGTCCCGGTAGTGCACGGCCGTGTTCTTGGCCATGATGGTGATGCCGCGCTCGCGCTCGAGGTCGATGTTGTCCATCACGCGATCGGCGACCTGCTGATTGGCGCGGTACACCCCGCCCTGCTGGAGCAGCGCGTCCACGAGCGTCGTCTTGCCGTGGTCGACGTGAGCGACGATGGCGAGGTTGCGCCGCAGCGGGTTGGCGATCTGTGAGGGCTTCCGGTGTAAAGACATCTTCTCAGTATACCTGCCCGCTTGGACCACCAGCTCCGAGTGGCGTGAAACCGCAGGCGCCCGATACACTGGGCGCAGCGCCATGCGTGCCGCGGTTGTTCTCTCGCTCGCGCTCGCTCTGCTGTTCCCGCGCCTTCCGTTCGCGCAGGCGCCACCGCCGTTCAGCGTCGCCGTCCGCGGCGGCCCGCCACAGCCTGGGAGCGTACTCGAAATCGTCGTGCGCGCTCCCGGAGGCGCATACGGCCCCCAAGGGACGGCATTCGAACGTCCGCTGACCTTTGCGCCGGGTGACGACCCGCACGTCTGGCGAGCGTTCGTCGGCATCGACGTGTTGCAGGCACCAGGCCCGGCGCCGTTCAGAGTCCACTTCGCCTCGACAGCGGGACGTGAGCTGGCCTCTACCGGCACGATTACCGTCGCGCCGCGGGTGTTTGCCACGCGGCGGTTGCGGGTCGCCAGCCAGTTCGTCGAGCCGTCCGCGGCAGAGGTCGCGCGCATCACCGCGGAGGCGACCCGGCTCGACGACATCTTCACCACGGTCACGATCCCCGGCCACGTCGGCCCGTTCGCCGCCCCGATCGGCGGCGTGCCCGGCAGCAACTTCGGTACTCGGAGCATCTTCAACGGCGAGCCACGGGCGCCGCACGCCGGCGTGGACTTCCGCGGTGCCGTGGGTACGCGCATCGCCGCGCCCGGTGCCGGACGGGTGGTGCTCGCCGAGCCGTTGTTCTTCACCGGCAACACGGTGATCATCGACCACGGCCTGGGCCTGTATTCGCTGCTGGCGCACCTGTCGCGGATCGACGTGGCCGCCGGCCAGACGGT
>DATMDI010000547.1:0-4166 GCA_035557875.1 Vicinamibacterales bacterium | reverse complement strand
GATCGCGTCCGCCAACGTCGAGGCGATCAACGCGCGGCTGCGGCAGGCGGCCTATCCCGGGAGCCGCGTCACCACAGGCCAGTACGAGAGCCCGGTCGAGACCGCCCAGCTGCTCGTGAAGGCCGATCATCAGGTGAGCGGCCGCGACCAGATGAGCGCCCGGCTCCTGCTCTATGACGTCGACGCTCCGCGGGCCAGGGGCGCCGGCGCGCTGAGTGCGCCGACGGCGTCCGCCAGTCTCGACAACCGTGACGTCGCCGTGTCGGTCGCGCAGACGTTCACCATCTCGGATCGCTCCGTCAACGAGGCACGGGGCCAGGTGGCCTGGGGCCACCTGCGGGCGCTGCCCGACGATCCGATCGGCCCGGCGGTGAACATTGCCGGCGTGGGCCTGTTCGGAACGCTCTCGACCAGTCCGACCGGGCGCGTCAATCGCCTCGTGCAGATCGTGGACACGCTGTCGCACCAGCGCGGCGCGCACGCGTGGCGCGCCGGCGTGGATGTGCTGGTCAACGCCGACACCATCACGTTCCCGCGGTCGTCGCGCGGCGCGTACACCTTTTCGTCGCTCGCCAACTTCCTCGCGGGCACCTACAACACGTCGGGCTTCACGCAGACCTTTGGCGCCACGGAGGTGTCGCAGTCGAGTCCGGCCGTGGGCGTCTACGTGCAGGACGAGTGGAAAGCCGGCCCGGCGGTGACGTTGAACCTCGGCCTGCGCTACGACCTGCAGTGGATCGAGACCCTAGATCTCGACGCCGACAACCTGGCGCCGCGGATGGGTGTGGCCTGGACGCCGACCGCCTCGCGGCACAGCGTGCTGCGGGGGGGCGCCGGCCTCTACTTCGATCGAGTGCCGCTGCGGGCGGCGGCGAATGCGCTGCTCTCGGCGGGCAACACGACCGAGCTGACGCAACTGCGTCAGATCAACGTCAGCCTGTCGCCGGCGCAGGCGGGCGCTCCGGTGTTTCCGGCCGTGCTCGGCGCGGCGGTGCCTTCGTCCACGCTCGTGAACTTCACGACGATGGACCGCGGGCTGCACCACGCCTACTCGCGTCAGGCGAGTGTGGAGTTCGAGCAGCAGCTCGGCGCGCGCACGACTGTCAGCGCCGGCTACCAGTACGTCCGCGGCGTGGACCTGCTGATGCAGGTGAACCAGAACGTCCCGTCGTGCCTGCCGAGCGGCGCCAACAACGGGTGCCGACCGAACGCCGCCTACGCCAACAACAACCAGTACTCGTCGGTGGGGGAGTCGTCGTTCCATGGCCTGCTGGCGTCGCTCGTGGCCCGGCCATCGTCGTGGGGCCGGATGCGCGTGAGCTACACCCTGTCCAAATCGCTCAACAACGTGGGCGAAGCGTTCTTCAGTTCGCCGATCGATCCGCTCGATCTCGCCAAAGACTGGGGGCGGTCGGACGACGATCAGCGGCACCGGCTCGTCGTGGACGGGTCGTATCGGCTGCCGGACGGTGGGGGCCAAAGCGGGTGGGCGAGCCTCGGCCGCGGTCTCGAGCTCAGCGGTTTGATGCAGTACTACTCGTCCCTGCCGTTCAACATCACCTCTGGCGTAACGACGCTGCAGGGCACCGCCGGGCGGCCGCTCGTGGACGGGCAGTTCATTCCACGGAATGCCGGCCGCGGCAGCGACTTCTTGAGCGTCGGTGCGCGCGTGTCGCAAACCTTCGTGGTGGGCCGCGTGCGCATCGAAGGGCTGATCGAGGCCTTCAACCTCACCAACCGGCGGAACGTGCTCACCCGGAACGTCACGTTCGGGTCCGGCAGCTATCCCACGAACCCGGTTGCGTCGTTCAACCAGGTGACGAGCGTCGGCGACTCGCGATCGGTGCAGCTCGGGGCGCGCGTCAAGTTCTGATCAAGCCCGGCGCATCAGCGCGAGATTGGCTACTATGTAGGGCAATGTCATCGTCGGCCCCGCAGCCCGCCGCCGCCCCGGCTGCGCTGTACACTCCTCAACAGGCAGCTCCCCTATTGGTCCGCCTTGGCGCGTGGGCGTTTCGTCAGCGTTCGTGGCTTCCCGTGCCCCTCGGCCTCGCGGTCGTGGTGCTGAGAACGGGCGAGGTGGATGGCCCCTGGCCAGTGGCGATCGGCGCCGGGCTGGTGGTGGTGGGCGAGCTGTTGCGGGCGTGGGCCGTCCGCCACATCGGCACGATCTCGCGCACGCGCACATCGACGCGCCAGGGCCCGCTGATCATGTCGGGCCCGTTCCGCGTCGTGCGCAATCCGCTTTACCTCGGCAATTGGATGATCTGGTCGGGACTGGTCGTCGCCTCGCGCCTGTTGTGGATGCTGCCGATCGCGTGGGCCGTGTTCGCGCTGCAGTACGGCACGATGGTCATCTGGGAAGAGACGCGCCTCCGTTCGATGTTCGGGCGGCAGTACGAGCGCTACGCGCGCGGCGTCTCGCGCTGGGTGCCAGGGCGGCCCGGCGATCTGGCTCCGCTGCCGACCCGTCATCCGTGGAGTGACGTCGTCTTCAGCGAGCGTGGCACGGTGATGGCCATTACGCTCGTCGCGTCGCTGCTCGCCGTGAAGTCGCTCCTCGGCTAAGGGCCCTAATCGCGTGACCTCGCGTCCGGGTTCCCCCTCCGGACCCGTGGCGGCTGACCCGCGGCTCGCACGCGAGCTGGGCGTGCGGCAGCTTGCCGCCATCATCTTCAACTACGTCGTCGGCGGCGGCATCTTCGTGCTGCCGGCGCTGGCCGCCAGCCGGCTCGGCCCGGCCGCGGTGCTCGCGTATCTGGTCTGCGCGGTGATCGCCGGCCTGATGGTGCTGTGCTTCGCCGAAGCCGGCAGCCGCGTGCAGAGCACCGGGGGACCGTACGCCTACGCGGAAGCGGCGTTCGGCTCGTACATCGCATTCATCGTCGGCGCGCTCAACCTGCTGTCGGCCGCGCTGGCCACCGGCGCCGTGTCCGGCATCTTCGCGTCGTCCCTGCTGGCGCTGGCCGGCGTCACCGCGCCCGGGGCCCGTCCGCTCGTGATGGTGGCGGTCGTAGGCGCGGCCGCGGCGATCAACATTCGCGGCCTCAAGGGCGGGGCCCGGCTCGTCGAGGTGGCCACCCTGCTCAAGCTCGTGCCGCTGGTCGGCTTCGTCGTCTTCGGCGCCTTCTACGTGCGCGCGCCCTTCCTGGTGTGGACGGACACGCCGCCGGCGTCGGAGGTGTTTGCCACCGCCGGCCTCATCATCCTTGCCTTCGTCGGCATCGAGAGCGCCCTGCAGCCGAGCGGCGAAGTGAAGGTGCCGGAGCGCACCGTGCCCCGAGCGGCGCTCACCGCCATGGGAGCCGTGGTGATCCTGTACATCTCGGTGCAACTGGTGGCGCAGGGGCTGCTCGGCCCGGACCTGGCCGGCGACCCGGTCGCGCCGCTCGCGTCGGCGGCCGGGTCGGCCTTCGGCCCTCTGGCTCGTACGGCGATGCTGGCGGCGGCTGCCGCGTCGATGTTCGGCAACCTGTCCGGTTCGATCCTGGCCGGACCGCGTGGGCTGTTCGCGCTCGGGCGCGACAGGTTTCTCCCGGCGACCCTCGGCGCCGTGCACCCGTCCCGCCGCACGCCGCACGTCGCGATCCTGGTCTATGCGATCGTGTCGCTCGGTCTCGGCTTGAGCGGCACGTTCGAGCAGATCGCCATCCTCACCAACCTGGCCAGCCTGCTCGTGTACATCGTCGTCGCGCTGGCCGCATGGCGCCTGCGCGCCACCGGAGTGCGGCTGGCGGGGGCGCCGTTCCGGCTCAGGGGCGGTCCGCTGGTGCCGATCCTGGCGTGTGCGTCGATCGTCGCGGTCATTGTCGCCACCGTGTCCGTGGCCGAGGTCGTGGCGATGGCCGTGGCCATTGCCGTCGCGACAACCCTGTATGTCGTCCGCCAGTTACGCGGGCCCGGGCCGCGCCCGACAACGATTCCCGAAGGACCGCCGTCTGATGTGATGTGACAGCATCAAGGGCCATGCGACGGCGGGCAGGACTGATTACCGGCCTACTGCTTCTGGCCGGGGTGACGGCCGGGGGGGCGCGAATCCCCTTGCTGGCGACAGAACCGGCGCGTCTGGCGCTCCCGGTCTCGCCGCTCTCGGAGGACGAGCGGGTTCTCCACGCCCTCAACCGGCTCGGGTATGGGCCCCGGCCCGGGGACCCGGCGCGAATCAA
>DATMDI010000546.1:0-4374 GCA_035557875.1 Vicinamibacterales bacterium | reverse complement strand
TCGTCCTTGGCACGGTGGAGCAGCATCACGTACAGCTGCAGCGACGCGTTCCAGTGGACCGACGCGCCCCAGAAGGCGTCGGTGCCCGGATCCGCGTCGTGCCACGGATGCGCCGTGGGCTGGAGCGACGTGCCGTACGGGTACTGCCAGTCCACTTGCGTACGTCCCTCGCCGTCCTCGCTGACGAGGGCGTTCGCGGCCAGCCACACGCCGTCGTTGAACACCGCGACCCTGCCGACCGGGGCGTCGCGATTGGCCCACGACAGCCGCGCCAGCGCCACGCCTTGCGCCGCCGGGAACTTCGAGTACTGGCTGAAGTACAGGTAGAGATCCTTCGATTCGTGATCGAGCAGCACGCTCACGTCGCCGACGCCGCCGACGAAGTACTGGTTGCCGGTGTCGCACTCGTGCCATCCCGGTGGCGCCTCGAGGATGATGCCGAGGTCCTCCCAGGTTTCGCCGTTGTCGCGCGAGCGCGCGGCACCGATGCGGGGCAGCACGCGATCGAGACGGCCGCACAGCGCCGCCGGCACTTCATTGTGGTAGTAGCCGTACCACGTGCCGCCCTCGTCGGCGACCACCGACTCCATCCAGACGCCATCACCTGGATGGGTGACGAACGACACCGGCGTCGCCGATCCCATGCGCGTGAGGCGGGGGCCGGAGGCCACGCTCGGCTGCCCCGCGATCGACGTCAGGACCTGCAGCGTCTCGACGCCGTCCACGCGCCCCCATACGGCCGGGCTGTTTGAATCGACGCCGCCGGTGAACGTGAGGGTCGCGGCGGGGACGAGCGTGACCGATGGTGGGACGAGGTCCTGCGCGGCGGCGCCGGCCGCCACGCAGAAGAGCACCGCGGTTGCGGCCAGAAGCCGTGCGCGATCGGAACGGCGACAGGCTGTCCGCTGGAGGGATCGATCCGTGTACGCGGGAGGCGACAACACGCGTCTGTTTCGGGTCATGGCCAAGGCCCGAAGCAAAGGTGTCGCCGAGTGAGGAGTCCTCGAAGGACCCGCGGGTAAAGAGATTGTTAAGAATGCGTCAGACGGCTTCGGCCTTGACGGGCTCGACGCGCACGGCGACCTCGACCCCCTGGTGTCCGCCCCCGAGCGCAATGCCTTTCACCGGCGCGACGTCGCCGTAGTCGCGGCCCCACCCTAACGTCAGGTGTCCGACGCCGGGGCGGACGTCGTTGGTCGGGTCCACGTCGAACCAGCCGCTGCCTGGCAAGTACACCGAGACCCACGCGTGCGACGCCTCCGCGCCCTGGTAGTTGGCGCCGCTGCGCAGGTAGCCCGACACGTAGCGCGCCGCGAGGCGGAGCGAGCGCAGCGCCCCGATCATGACGTGCGAAAAATCCTGGCACACGCCGCGGCGGGCCCTGAACGTCTCGAGCAGCGGCGTGTCGATGCTGGTGGCCTTGGGCTGGTACTTGAAGTCGGTGTGGATCCGGTGCGCCAGATGATCGACGGCCTCGAGCAGGGGGCGGCCGGCCGGAAAGCTGGTGGCGGCATAGGCGCCGAGCTCCGCGGCCGCGGCGATGAACGGCGAGTCGAACACGAACTCGAACGCTTCAAGGGTCTCGGGCCTGGCGTGCGCCGCCAACTCGTCGCGTACCGCTTCCCACGGCAGATCACGCGCCGCGGCGGGGCGGGCGCGTACCTCCACGACGCTGGTGCCGACGATGACGAAGCGGTCGTGGCTCTCGAGAATGGTGAACGTGGTGACGTCGTTGCCGAAATAGTCCTTGTGCGTCTCCACGGCGGCCGGCGCCGGCGTTGCCTGGATTCGCGACTCGATCAGCGACTGCCAGGGCAGGGCCCGCGGCGTCAGCCGCACTTCGCTCTGGCACTGCGACACCACGGCGTCGTACAGATACCGGGTGCTATGAACCGCCTTGTAACGCATGCCTACTCAATCACCTTTCAGGACGTCGCGCCTCAGAAGGACTTCAGCCGCGATGACGTCGAGTGGCTCAGATACCGCGCGGTGATCGCGTCGGAGAGGTCGGTCACGCCGTTCCGCACCGACTGCAGATGCGCTTCGAGCGCCAGGCGCTGTCCGTTGGCATCGCGGCGCTTGATGTCGTCCATGTTCGCCTCACGCAGCAACTGCCGCAGCCGCGTGGCGACCGCGTACTCGGCCGGCAGGGCGGCCTCGACCTGCTGGCGCGGCAGGCTGTACACGCCGTCGAGCAGTGCCGCCGCCTGAAAGGCTACCGACCGCGGGTTGCCCTCGTCGGCGAGCATCAGCTCGAGGACGTAGCGGGTGCGGATCGAGGCCAGGTAGCGCGAGCGATACGTGGTGGAGCTGTCGGCGATATGCAGCAGCACTTCGAGGTACGCGTCGTCGGGGAACGGCGCAATCGCGACGCCGACGCGCAGCAGTTCGATCATCTGCAGCGCCCGTTCCATGCGGCGGCCGAGGCTCAGGAACCGCCAGCCGAAGCCGCGAGTCGGGTTCTCGGCCTGCAGCCCGGCGAAGGCGGCGAGCATGATCACCACGTCGTCGAGCGCGGCGAGCGCGGCGAGGAAGCGGCGATCGTGGTTGGCCGGCGGCGTTGCCGGTAGCGTCGTCGACAACTGCTGGAGTACGCGCCAGGTGTCGGGCGAGAGCCGCTCTTTCACTTCCCAGCTCAGACGGCGCACGTGCCGCAGGTTGCCGCCGATGCTCCCCACGTGTTTGAGGTCGAAGATCTTGTCCACTACGATGCGCTGCAGGTTCCACCACTGGCGGGCCACGGTGCCATGCCGCGCTTCCGGCGGCAGCAGGTCGAGCCCGCGCAGGAAGTGCAGCACCGTGTCCACCGAGGCGTGGCGGCCCTGTGGCTGCTCGCCCTGGAGCCCCGGCAGCAGCACCCGGAACAGGCGCGCGTTCGATTCGAGCCGCTCGGCGTAGCGTCCCAGCCAGAACAGGTTGTCGGCCATGCGGCTCGACAGCTCGCTCGAGCTCGTGAAACCTGCCTGCGGCGAGGGTTCGAGCTCGTACGATCGCTCGTCGGCGGAACCGATCACCCACGTGTCCTTGCTGCCGCCGCCGGCCTGCATCGACACGACCAGCGACTGCTGTCCGGTCGCGACGCGGGTGAGCCCGCCCGGCAGTACCGCGTACGAGGTGCCGTCCCACGCCGCGAGGACGCGCAGCACGACGTGCCGGGGCTCGAGCCCGCGGTGGGTATGGACCGGCGCGCTCGACAGATCCACCTGCTCCTGCGCCACGAAGCGGGTGGGATGCGCCTCGATCCGCGCGGCGAGGGCGCGGCGCGCCTCCGCCGTCATCGTCGCCGGAAACTCTGCGTGGTGGCCGAAGCGCGGGAACGCCGGCTTGATCACGACCGTCTCGAGATGCTCGAGCACGTGGCGGCGCGGCTTCTCGTGGCCGCACCACCACGTGGCCACCGAGGGCATCCGCAGTTCCTCGCCGAGGACCTCGCGGCACAGGCTGGGGAGAAACGCCATCAGTGCCGGGGTCTCGACGATACCGCTGCCGAGACAGTTGGCGATGAAGACGGTGCCGGCGCGCGCGGCCTGCACCAGACCGGGCACGCCGAGCAGCGAATCGCCGCGCAGTTCGAGCGGGTCGCAGAAGTCGTCGTCGAGCCGGCGCAGGATCACGTCCACCGGGTTGAGCCCGGCAAGCGTCTTGAGATACACGCGGCCGTCGCGCACCGTCAGATCGGCGCCGCCCACCAGAGGGAAGTCCCATTGCCGCGCGAAGAACGAGTGCTCGAAGTAGGTTTCGCTGTTCGGCCCGGCCGACATCACCACCACGCGCGGGTTGGCCGGGCGGGCCGGCGCGAGGCCGAGCAGCGCCTTGATCATCAGCTCGAAGAAGTCGGTGAGCGGCCGCACCCGGCACTGGTCCAGCATGGTCGGCAGCGTCCGTCCGCTCACCAGCCGGTTCTCGAGGGCGTAGCCGGCGCCCGACGGTGCCTGCGTGCGGTCGGAGATCACCCACCAGGTGCCGTTCGGGGCCCGGGCGATGTCCACCGCGTAGTTGTGCAGGTAGACGCCGCTGCTGGGCACGATACCGTGGCAGGCGCGCAGGAAGCCGGGGTTGTCGAAGACCAGCTCCGGCGGCACGTGACCGTCGCGCACGAGGCGGTGGGTGCCGTACAGATCGGCCAGCACGGTGTTCAGGAGCGTCGCGCGCTGAATCACCGCGCGCTCGATCTGCGCCCACTCGTGCGCGTCGACGACGAGCGGCACCAGATCCATCGGCCACGGCCGTGCGCTGCCCTGCGGGTCGCTGTAGACGTTATAGGTGACGCCGTTGGCGCGAATCAGCTGCTGTCCGAACTCCCAGCGGCGCGAGAACTCGTCCTGGCCCATGCGGCGCAGCGCCGCGGCCAGCCGCCGCCAGTGCGGCCGCGGC
>DATMDI010000545.1:0-9006 GCA_035557875.1 Vicinamibacterales bacterium | reverse complement strand
CGCATCCGCCCGCGCAATGGTTTCCACCGACACGACCGCCGCACTGCGCCCGAGCCGGCATCTCTTCCTGGCCGCCGTCTGCCTTCTTGCGTTGTTCGCCGGCCTCGGCCGGGTTTCGATGTGGGAACCCGACGAGGCGCGATTCGCCGAGGCGACGCGGCAGATGCTCGCGCGCGGCGACGTCCTGACGCCCTGGTTCAACGACCGTCCGCGGTTCGAGAAGCCTGTAGGGCTGTATTGGCTGCAGCTGCCTTTTGTCGCGGTTCTCGGTTCCAGCGAACTGGCCGCGCGGCTTCCGGTGGCGTTAGCCGGCGCCGGTTGTGCGCTGTTCACCTATCTGATCGGACGCAGGCTGTTTGGTGGGCAGGTGGCCTGGATCGCGGCGCTGGCCCTCGTCACGTCCTTTCGCGTCATCACGCACGCACGTCAGGGCCTCACCGACATCCCGGCGCTCTTGTTCGAGCTGATGGCGATGTACGGCTTCCTGCGCGCGCATCAGGACGGCACGGGCCGGGCCTGGCTCGCCGGTTGGGGCGCTACCGGGATCGCGGCGTTGATCAAGGGGCCGGTGGCGGCGATTCCGGTCGCCGTCTGGGTGGCGTACTTGATGGTGATGCGCGACTGGAGTGGACTTCGCCGCCTGCGCATCGTGCCAGGCGTGCTCGTCGCCGCGGCGCTCGCCGCGCCCTGGTACGTGTCCATGATGGCGGTGCACGGGCGTGCGTTCGTAGACGTGTCGCTCGTGAGCGAGGTGGTGTCGCGGGCCGGCGGCGATGTCGGGCCACGCCGGGGTCTCCTCTATTACTTTGAGGTGTGGCCCGCCGACCTGCTGCCCTGGACGCCCTTCTTCGTGCTGGCGCTGGGCTACGTCGTCCTGGTGCGGGCGCGCGTCAGCGCCAGCGAACGGCGTGCGGCCCTCTTTCCAGCTGTCTGGTTTCTGGTCGTGGTTGGTGCGTTCAGTCTCTCGGGCTCGAAGCTGCCTCATTACATCCTGCCGGCCTATCCGGCCGCCGCGCTGCTGGTTGGACTCTTCATCGATCGCGCCGGCACGGACGCGGCAGCCCGCCGCTTCTGGTGGGCCGGCGTGGCTCTCGTGGTGACGGTGCTGGTCGCGGCGTCGGTGCTGACCTGGGCGCTGCTGCAACGCACGGCCAACCCCTCGATGCCGCTGCCGGATGTCGTGCTGCCGCTGCTCCTGACCGGTGGCGGCGTCGTGACCGTGCTGCTCGGATGGCGGCGGGGACCGGCGGCCGGGAGCGCGGCGATCGCCGGCACCTTGGCGATCGCGGTCGCCTACGCCTCGATGTTCGTGGTCCCGCACTTGCGGGGCCTGGAGCCCATGCCGCCATTGGGCCGGACCATTGCCGCGTTCGCGGAGCCGGGCGATCGCGTCGGCCAGTACGGCACCTTCGTCTCCGGCGGGCTCGTGTTCTATTCGGGCCATCGCGTGGACAGGCTCGGCACGCACGATGATGTCGCGCGCTTTCTCACCGCGCCGGGCCGCGCCTTCTGCGTGCTGGCGCGTGCGGATGTGACGGCGCTCGCCGGACGGCTTCCGCCGGGACGGTTGCACGAGATCGCGCAGCAACCCCGGCTGGTGGTTCGGTTGAACCGCCTGTTCGGCAAGCGGTCGCCCTACGAGGAGCCGATGGTGCTCGTCTCGAATGAGGCCTCGCATGCAGCAGCCCACGCCGGGGGCCACGCCGCGAAGCGTTAATGCACGTACTCGTAGGCGCCGACGTCCCAGTAGGCCCCCTGCGGCCGCGAGACGCCGATCCGGTCCTTGGCGGCCCGGATCACCAGACGGACAGCTGAACTGGCTCCGCCGCGGACCGTTCGCAAGAGCTCTGCATACGTGCCTGGTTTCAGCAGCACTGTGTCGCCGGCGACCGCCACGGCCAGCGCGTCGGCGATGCGGCCAAACGGATTGCCCGCAGTGCCGTCACCCGCGCCGCCGGGTGCGACGTGCACCGTTGATGCAGCCGTGGAAAAAGGAAGCAGGGTAGCGGCAACGACGGTGCCAAGCAGCGCGCGACGCAGGGTTCGACAATTCAGCACAGGACCGGCCCGGACGGCCCTTTTATCGCGCCTGAGGCTCTGGAGGAGTTCGCCGAAACGTCGCGGCCGTCAGCCGCGCCAGCCAGGCTTTGGCCCTCCCGCCGATCACCGCCTGTTCGAGCGTGTCGAACTGGACGTAGGCGACCGGCACGAGCAGCAGCGTGAGCAACAGACACAGCCCCTGGCCGCCGATGATGGTCAGCGCGATCGCGGATCGCTGATTGCCGCCGATGCCGAGCCCGAGGGCAGTGGGCAACAGCCCGGCGATGATCGCGCTCGTCGTCATGAGGATCGGCCGCAGCCGGGTGCGGCAGGCTTGTACGATCGCTTCGTGCATCGGCACGCCGCGCCGCCGCAGGACGTTGGTGTAGTCCACCTGCAGAATCGAGTTCTTCTTCACGATGCCGAAGAGCAGCAGGATGCCGAGCGCGCTCCAGAGATTCAGCGTGCGGCCGGTCGCCCAGATCGTGAACAGCGCGAAGGGCACCGACACCGGCAGCACCAGCATGATGATGATCGGCTGCACGAAACTCTCGAACTGCGCGGCCAGCACGATGTAGACGAAGATGCTCGCCAGCCCGATCGCGAGCAGCAGGTTGGTCGTGGTCTCATCCAGGTACTGCGTCTGCCCCCTCATGCCGAACGAGTAGCCGGGGGGGAGATTGAGTTCGGTCATGAGCCGGCGCATGTCGGCCGACGCCTCGTCGAGCGCGACGCCCGGCGCGAGGTCGGCCTGCACCTCGATGCTGAACTGACGGTTGAGCCGCCGTAACTGCGTCGGCCCGAAGCCGCGGACCATCTGGGCGATGTTGTCCACGCGCACCTGCCCGCCGGTGGACGACGGCACGGTGAGCTTGCCGATCGCGGCCACGTCGTCGCGCTGGCTTTCGAGGACGCGAATCTTCACCGGGTACTGCTCGCCGCCGTCGCGAAAGGTCGAAATCTCGTCGTCGCCCGCCACCATCAGACGCAGCGCGCTGCCGATGTCCGAGATTCGCACGCCGAGATCCGCGGCGCGGGCACGGTCCACCGACACGTGCACTTCGGGGCTGGCGTTGCTGAAATTGGACTTGGCGTCGACGAGGCTCGGCAGCTTCTGCGCGTTCAGCAGCAGTCGCTGCGCGTAGTCATACAGCTTCGACATGTCCGGGCCTTGCAGACTGGCCTGGATCGCGAAGTTGCCGTTGCCGCCGCCGAGCGGGTTCTTCGGGGTGATGGCTGGCGCCAGCCCGGGATGCCGGGCCAGGACCTGGCGGACGCGGGTCATGACCTCTTCCTGCGAGACATCGCGTTCGTCGGCCGGCTCGAGATAGAACATGATGTGGAAGTGGTTGACGCGGTCGGCGCCGGCCAGATAGGTGACGCGCGCCACGCCTTCCTGGCCGCCGATCTCCTTCACCACCTGTCCGGCGATCTCCTTCGTACCCTCGAGCGATGTCCCTTGCGGCGTGTCGACGTGCGCGGTGAACTCGCCCATGTCCTCCGCCGGGATGAACGTCCGGCCGATCATCCGGTTGAGCGGAATCGTCAGCGCCAGGACCACGACCGTGACGCCGAGAATCGCCAGCGGGTGGGCGAGGGCCCAATCCAGCGAGCGGCCGTAGGCGCCGTCGATCCAATGGAAGATGCCGCGGTCCTTGGTCTTGAGGTCCTTTTCGGCGTCGGCCAGCTTCAGGAACCGCGAGCTCAACATCGGCGTGAGCGTGAAGCTGACCAGCATCGACACCAGGATGGCGAACGCCATCGTCCAGCCGAACGGGTAGATGAACCGGCGCGCGTAGCCGGTCATGAAGGCGACGGGAAGGAAGATGACGATCAGCGACAGCGTGGTCGCCATCACCGGCAGCGCCACTTCCCGCGTGCCTTGAATCGCGGCTTCGAACGGGGTGCAGTTCTTCTCTTCGATGTAGCGGAAGATGTTCTCGAGGACGACGATCGCGTCGTCGATGACGATGCCGACGGCCAGCGTGAGGCCAAGCAGCGTCATATTGTTGAGCGTGAAATCCATGCCGCGCATCAGCGTGAACGTCGCCACGATCGACGCCGGGATCGCCAGCGCGGAGATGACCACGGCGCGCAGGTTGCGCATGAAGAACATCACCACCACGGCCGCGAGGAGGCTCCCCCAGATCAAGTGCTCTTCGAGCGACGAGATCGACGCGTAGATGAACCGCGAATCGTCGCTGCTGATCGTCAGGGTCACGCCTTGCGGGAGCGCCCGCCGCACGCCGTCGAGGCGCGCCTTGACCCCTTCGATCACCTGAATCGTGTTCTCGCCGGAGGCCCGCCGCAGCTCGAGCTGCACCGCGGGGGAGCCGTCTTCGAGGGTGAGGATGCTCCCCGTCCGTTCGACGGAGTCCTCGGTATAACCGATGTCGGCCACGCGAACGGGTACGCCGTCGACGGTGGCGACGATGATGTTGTCGAACTGCGACGTGGCCTCGATGCGGCCCAGCGTGCGGAGCCCCACCTCCCACGCGCCCTGCTCGATCGTGCCGCCGGGGATCTCGACGTTCTCCTTCTGAATCGCGTCCCGCACCTGTCCGATGGACAGGCCGCGGGCGTTGAGCTTCTCGATGTCCACCACGACGTGGATCTCGCGGGCGCTGCCGCCGCTGAGGGTGACGGCGCCGACGCCGTCCACCGACTCGAGCGCGCGCTTGACCTGCTTGTCGGCCACCTCGGTGAGGGCGCGAACCGTCATCTGCTTCGACGCCAGGACGATCGTCATGATCGAGTCGGCGTCGGGGTCGGCCTTCTGGATGACCGGCGGCAGGACCTCTGGTGGAACCGAGCGCATGGCGCCAGCCACCTTCTCGCGCACGTTGTTGGCGGCGTCGTCAAGGTCGCGCTCGAGCACGAAGCGAACCGTGATGTTGGCGGAGCCGCCGGCCTGGACGTTGGCCTGGAGCTGGTCGATGCCGGCGATGCCGCTGAGTGCGTTCTCCATCGGCATCACGACCGACGTCGTCATCTCGTCGGGTGAGGCGCCCGGCAGCTGGAGCCGCACGTTCACCGTGGCGGGATCGGCTTTGGGGAAGAGATCGACGCCGAGATCCCTGAAGGAGAAGATGCCGAGCACGACCAGCGACGTGACGAGCATCGTCGCGAACACGGGCCGGCGGACGCAGAGTTCGGACAGCATGGCTATTTCGCCTTCTGCTTGGTGGATACCTTCATGCCGTCGGTGAGGTTGTCGACGTCGGTCAGCGCGACCACGTCCCCCGCCTCGACGCCGCCCAGAATCTCGATGCGATCGCCCAGCCGATCACCCACTTTCACTTCGCGCCCGACGATGCTGTCGCCCGTGACCACGTAGGCGCGGTTCACGCCGTAGCGGTACTGCAGGGCGGCGTAGGGGAGCGTGAGCAGCTGCTCGACGTGATTCGTCGTGAGCTTCACCTTCACGAACGTGCCCGGCTTCAGCAGGGCCTGCGGGTTGGGCACCAGCGCCTCGAAGGGAAACGCCCGTGTCTGCTGGTTCACGGCCGGACTGATGCGAGACACCTTGCCAGTGAAGGGGCGGTCCGGGTACGCGTCCACTTGCAGATCCACCAGCTGGCCGCTCTGCACCCACGGCGCCAGCCCCTCGGGAATCTCGGCGATCACCTTCAACGGATCGACGCGCACGATCTGCATCACCGGCATCTGCTCCTTCACGAGCTCGCCGAGCGAGACCATCCGCTGCTGCACGTAGCCGTCGAACGGCGCGCGGATGTTGGCGTCGCGCAGTTGCCGTTCGGCGAGCCGGGCGGCGGCGTTGGAGGCGTCGATGTCGGCGGCCGCGTTCTTCGCGCTCTGCAGCGCCAGGTCGTACTCCGCCTGCTTGGTGCGGTGCACCGCGTCCGCGTCGTCGAGCGCCTGCTGCGACACGAGCTGGCGCTTGCTCAGCTCGGTTGCCCGGTCGAACCCGCGCTTCGCCTGATTCAGCTCGGCGGCCGCCCGTTTGACGTCCGGCGTCTGATCGATGGGCGGCAGGCGGCCGGGCTCGTTCGCGCCGTAGCGGGCGAGCGAGCGCGCCAGCGCCGCCTTCTGCTGGTCGAGGTTGTATTGAAGCTTCTCGCGATCGAGCTCCACGAGCACCTGTCCCGATGTGACGCGATCGCCGAGGTCCGCGAGGATCCGGCTGACGACGCCTTCGGCCTGTGAGGAGACGGTGACCTCGTTCTCGGCGGCCAGCGTGCCGCTGATGTTCACCGTGCGGTTGACGGCTTCGCGCCGTACCGGCTCGGTGTCGATGGCCTTCGCCGGGCGCTCGCGCGCCGGGCCTTCGGCGCTCTGCGCCGACTCTGAACATCCGGCGAGCGTGACCGCAAGGGAGAGCGCAATCAGAACCTGGACTTGTGCGGGGGGCAGGAGGGCCATGAGTCGATAAGGGATACCAGGGTTCGGTCTGGAAACACCCTTTATACCCCGGCTACCGGGTGACAGCCTACGCCTATAGAAGAGTCATGCCTCCGTGCCAGGTGCTGTACAGCACGTCTCTCCAGCCAGTACTGCCCCTGGCAGGCTCGTTCGGCGTCGCCGTCCCGCGACGCAGGGTCCCGACTCAGAACGCCGGTCCGCCGCCGAGGGCCTGAACATCGCCATCGGGGAACCGGATCTGACCAGCCTCCACGATGCGCGAGGAGGCCCTGGCGTCATCGGATCGCGTCAGCAAGACTGCCAGCGCCTCGTTCAGAAACAGCGGGTTGCGAGGTGGATAGACCCGGGCGGAGATGGTGATGCCCGGTTGCAGCCGCTCTTTCAGGCCCACGCGCCGCACCGCGTTGTTGAGCGACGTACCCTGCAGGATCCAGGTTTCCAGTTCGCCCTGGTCGTTCTTCGACTGGATGAACAGGAGGACGTGGGGATTGATCCACTCCAGGCGGAGGATCTCGCCTTCCACAGTGACCGGCTTGGTCCGGTCGAAGTAGAGCCCGCTCGAGTGATGGGCGGTCGCCGGGACGCTCCACGCGACGACAAGCACCAGGATGGCGATTCCGGGAAACGAAGCTCTCATGCTGCGCCCGCTCCTTACGGCGTGTGCCATGGTCATCGAGGCCGTGTTACCGGCTCGTTACGCCAATGGTTGCGGGGGCAGTGAAGGAGCGCCTCCTAGCTCGGTTCGCGACGCTTGGCGGCCCACTCGATTCCGCGCCGCAGCAGCTCCTTGTAGACCGGGAGATCCCAGGGACCCCGCAGGGAGGCCTGGTCTGGGCCGGGAGGCTTCGGCGGGTCGAACTCCCGGGCGCTGTGGCCAAGGGCGAGGTACAGGACGCCGCCGTTGCCCACGCGATGGCGATACATGAGCGGCTGCATCGCATCCGCGAACGTCCGCCCCATCGCCTCGCCACCCCAGCGCGTGTGCAGCAGGACGTCGATCTCGCCGTTCGGCTCGATCACGTAGAGCTCGTCGTCCACTTCAAATGGCGCGAGGCCGGCCAGTAGCGGGTCGCCAGGCTTCGCGATCGACACGGCGAAGCGCTTATACGGCGGATGCGCCAGGAAGCGGCTGCCGAGAATGCCCGGAAGAGTCTTGTTGTCGCGGACGGAATTGCTGGCGTGCAGCGCGAACCAACGTCCCCCTTTCTCGAGATAGCGCCGGATCGCCTCGCATCGCGCGGCTTCGACAGGCACCTGCGACGTGTAGCTCACCAGCAGGTCGCCCGTCTCGATGGCGTCGCCGTCGTCGTAGTTGGGCGCGACGTTGGTCTGGATCCCGCCGGCCTCGTAGAGCGCGGCCAGCAGGCGCTGGCGCGCGAAGTCGAAGTCGTGATTGTAGAGAGGCGCGCCGCAGATCAGATTGGCCAGGAGCGGCTTCGTCCGAGTCGCGCCACGCCCTTGCGCCGCGCCCGCTGTCGCGGCTCCCGATGTCAGTGCTTCGAGCACCGGAAGCAGTCCTGCTGCACCGACGCCACGTAGAAACGCCCGCCGTGGAAGGGCAGCGTGTGGACTCGACATCACAGGCTCCTCGGCCAACGGCGGCTAGCGTTTGAGTCCGAGCGCGTCGTACACGGCTTCCGTGACGACATTGGCCGCGGCCCGTACCGGGCGGCCGCCGTTCACGGCGCCGCCGGTGGCATACGTGAAGTAGTTCTTCGCAAAGCCGAGGGCCAGCCGCTTCGGGGGGTCGGCGTATCCGAACGATCCACCCCCTCCGACGTGACCGAACGCCTCGGGGCTGGCCAACGGCCCGGTGTCGCTGCCGCGCCGGTAGCCGAGGGAGCGGCGCACGCGCACCCAGTACACCTCATCCCATTCGAAGCTTTGCAGCTCGATGCCGGCACGGATGCGCGACTCGGGCATGATGCGCACGCCCTCCAGTTCGCCCCAGTTGGCGAGCATCGCGTAATGGCGCGCCAGCCCGCGCGCGCTCATGATGCCGCCCGAGCCGGGAACGGCCGCCTTCTGGACGTCACGACGATTGAACACCTGCGCCACGAGCGAGCCGGCCGGTTCCCCGACCATCCGCGCGTCGTAGTCGGCGGGCGCGGGCGGCGCATCCGTGAGCACCGCCACCCGGTGCAGTTCGCTGTCCGGCACGCCGAGGTGCAACCCGTTGATGCCGAGCGGCTTGCAGATCTCCTCCTGCAGGAACCGTCCGATCGGGCGGCCGTCCACCCGCCGCAGAATCTCGCCGTTGATGTAGCCGAAGTTCAACGAGTGGTACGCCGTCCGCTGGCCGACGGGATACATCGGCTTCAACGCCGCGATGCCGCGGCACATCCGGTCCCAATCCGCGAGCCAGTCGGGCGTGTAGCCGACCGGAGTTTGCGGTACGCCGGTCTGGTGAGAGAGCGCGTGGCGCAGCGTCGCGTTCCCCTTGCCGTTGGCGCCGAACTCAGGCCATACCTTGACGATCGGCATGTTGTAGTCGAGTTTGTGCTTCTCGACGCACACATGCATGCACGTGGACGTGATGCCCTTCGTGGTCGACGACAGCATGAACATCGTGTCACCGTCGAC
>DATMDI010000544.1:0-24012 GCA_035557875.1 Vicinamibacterales bacterium | reverse complement strand
GGTGTCGGTGTCGCCCGGCTACGGGCCTGACCAGGTGATGCACTACAACGGCTTTCCCGCGGCGGAGATCAACGGCGCGCCGGCGCCGGGGCACAGCTCCGGTCAGGCGCAGGAGGCCATTGCCGGCATCCTGCAGGAGCGGCTCCCCGGCTCGATGACCTTCGAGTGGACGGAGCTCGCCTATCAGCAGGCGCTCGCGGGCAACACGATGCTCTTCATCTTCCCGCTGTGCGTGCTGCTCGTCTACGTGGTGCTGGCGGCGCAGTACGAGAGCTGGACGATGCCGCTCAGCGTGATTCTGATCGTGCCGCTGACGCTGCTGTCGGCGCTCGCGGGCGTGTGGCTCACCGGCGGCGACAGCAACGTCTTCACCCAGGTCAGCTTCCTGGTGCTGGCGGCGCTGGCGTGCAAGAACGCGATTCTCATCGTCGAGTTCGCCAAGCAGCGCGAGCACGAGGGTGCCAGCCGGCTCGACGCCATTCTGGACGCCTGCCGCGTCCGGTTGCGGCCCGTGCTGATGACGTCGGTGGCCTTCATCATGGGGGTCGTGCCGCTGGTGGTCGCGCACGGCGCCGGCGCCGAGATTCGCCAGGCGATGGGCATCGCGGTGTTCTCCGGGATGCTGGGCGTCACGGTGTTCGGTCTGATGATGACGCCGGTCTTCTTCGTGGTGATCGGATCGGTGGTCGAGTGGCTGACGAAGGGCCGGAGCGCGGATCGGGCGCCGCTGGCCGGCGTGGCCGCGGAGGAGTTGTGACCATGAATCGCTACGCGACCCAGACCACGTTCATCCTCATCGGCCTGTTCGTGGTGGCCTTGTTCCTCTCCGGCTGCGCCATGCGGAAGCCGTACGCCGCGCCGGCTGCCGCGCCCGTGGTGTTGACGCAGGCCGCGGGCGCGGAGTTTGCGAACGAACCGTACGACCCCCGCTGGTGGCGTCTGTTCGACGACCCGGTGCTGGAGCGGCTCGAGGCGGCGGCGCTGGCCGGGAACCTCGACATCCGCCAGGCGGTGGCCCGCGTCGAGCAGGCACGGGCGATTTTCCAGGATGTCTCGCTCGACCGCTATCCGGTGGCCGGCGTCGGCGCCGCCGTGGACGTACGCGAGCAGGCCACCCCGGGCTTCGTGAACGAGCCGGTCCGGACCACCACCTACCGAGCCGGCTTCGACGTCTTCTGGGAGATCGACCTCTTCGGCGGCGTTCGCTCCGCCACGCGCGCGGCACAGGCCGAAGCGCAGGGGTTCGACGCGTTGCTCGACGACGTCCGGGTGGTGGTCGCCGCCGAGGTCGCGCGCAACTACTTCGAGCTGCGCGGCCTCCAGCAGCAGCTCGCCGTGGCGGAGCGCAGCCTGATCAACCAGCGCGAGGCGTTGCGGCTCACCGGTGTACGGCGCGACGCCGGTGTCGGCGAGGAGCAGCACGTGGCCAGTGCGGCGGCCAGCGTGGCCGCCGTGGAAGCCACAGTGCCGCCGCTGCGCGAAGCGCTGGCGGCGCAGCGTCACCGGCTTGCGGTGCTGCTCGGCGTCCGGCCCGGGGATCTCGCCGAGGATCTGGCGCCGCGCGCCTACGCGCCGTTGCAGACGACGCTGCCGCTTGGCGAGACTGGAGCGCTGCTGCGCCGCCGGCCCGACGTCCGGGCGGCCGAGCGCCGGCTCGCCGCCGCGGCGGCGCGCGAAGGCGTGGCCGCCGCGGATCTCTACCCGCGCGTATCGATCTCGGGCGTCCTCGGCCTGCTGGCGGGACGAGGGAATGTTTTCGGACGCGCCGATTCACGCCAATGGGCTGTCACGCCCGCGTTGACCTGGGTCGGATCGGATCTGGGCAGCGCGCGGGCGCGGCTGCGGGGGAGCGAAGCCGCCACGCGCGAAGTCCTGGCCCGCTACGAACAGACCGTCCTGCGCGCGATCGAGGAAACCGAGAACGCGCTCGTCGGCTACCGCGAGGAGCAGGCAAGACTCGACCGGCTCATGGAGCAGGCACGGCAGAGCGCCCGGTCCGCGGATCTCGCGCGCGTCCGCTACCGCGAGGGGCTGACAGACTTCCTCGACCTGCTCGACGCAGAGCGGACCCAGCTGTCCGCCGAGAGCGCGGTGGCACAGGTGGAAGCGGGCGTCTTTGTCAGCGTGGTGGATGTTTACAAAGCGCTCGGAGGGGCGTCTGTGCCCTGAGCCTGGGGCGGGTCTGAAAGACCCGCAGCACGCACGCAGAGGGCGGTCGGTGCGACCGCCCTCCACGTGCTCAGGACAGGGTTACCGCGTGCGGCTCTGGTCGCCGACGTTCTGCGGACCCTGACCCTGGTTCTGGCTTTCGTAGGCACTGCGATCGCGGTTCACGCGATCCTGATCGAAGCGTTGGCCCTCGCCTGGTTCACGGTCGTTCTGCGCCGTGTCCTTCCGGGCGCGGTCCTGACTGCCCGCGTTCTTCTGTTCGCGGTTCGTGTCTTCCTGTCGTTTCCGATCGGTCATCGGAGACCTCCCCTTTGTCCGCACCAGAGCGGACGAGTCGCGGCCGGCTGAACGGCCTGGCCGCACGAAGTAAGAACGCAAACCATGTGCCCCGGCTCTGGATGAGTCACAGTCGCGTGGCGCGAAGCAGATCGCGGGACGTCCGAGGAAACGATCTTGCACACGTGATACACGTGGGGCGAAACCGACTCGTCGGTCTCACCGTCGCGCTCGTGCTTGGCTGCACTCATCTGGAGCTGCGGGCCGAGCCGATCGCCGTCCGCTATACCGAAGGGTTGGTGCACGGCTTTCTCATCCTGCGCACACTCGACGGCCAGCCGGTTGCCGACGGCGATCTGCAGCAGGTGGCGCGCGGTGACCAGGTCACCGCGCGGGTGACCTTCCGGTTCCGCGACGGATCGATCCACGACGAGACGGCGGTCTTCACCCAGCGCCAGCGCTTCCGGCTCGTGCGCTATCACCTGTCGCAGAAAGGGCCGGCGTTTCCCCGCACGCTCGAGCTGTCGATCGATGCCACGACGGGGCAGGTGGACGTGACCTACTCGGACGATGAAGGTGAGCAGAAGACCGAGTCCGAGAAGATGGAACTTCCCGACGATCTCGCCAACGGCATGGTGTCGACGCTGTTGAAGAACGTGACGCCGGAGGCGCCGCCGCGATCGGTCTCGTACGTGGCCGCCACGCCGAAGCCGCGGCTGGTCAAGCTGGAGATTGCGACCGCGCCACAGGAGCGGTTCTCGACCGGCCGGCGCGGCCGGCTCGCCACGCACTACGTGTTGAAGGTGGACGCCGGCGGGCTGGCGGGGCTGATCGCACCGCTCGTCGGCAAGCAGCCGCCCGATTCACACGTGTGGGTGCTGCGCGGAACGGCGCCGGCCTTCGTCCGCGCCGAGCAGACGCTCTTTCTCGGCGGACCGGCTTACCGGATCGAGCTGACGAGCCCGTCGTGGCCGGCGACAACACGTCAGCCGTAGTGGTCGTGGTCTTACTTCGTCCTTCGGGACTGTGTTTCAGGAGAGGATGACATGGAGCTGAGAAACCTGACGGCAATCGGAACGCTCGCGCTGGCACTCGTGGTGCCGGCGTGCAACCGCGCGGAGCAACCGACCGCCGAGGCGACCCGTGACGCCGTGGCCGAAGGGGCCGCGGAGGCGCAGAAGGAGCGTGCGGACGCGATGGCGCGTCTCAACGAGCGCGTGGCGGCGATCGAGCGTGAATACGCCGAGAAGAACGCCGAGGTGGCGAGCGGCGCGAAAACCGCGACGGCCGCGCTGCGCGAAGAGGTGCGCGAGGACGTCGCCAACGTCAAGGAGGCGGTTGCCAGTCTCGGGACCACCACGGCCGACAACTGGTGGGACCGCCACGAACAGGCGTTGCGCCGCACCGCGGACGACGTGGAAGCGGACGTGAAGCAGCTCGCGAAGCGCTTCGTGCCGGTCCAGCCAGCGGCCGCCGTGCCCGCGGGCGCGCCGTTCACGTCGAGACGGGACGCGTTCGTGGCCGACCTGCGGGCGCGCCTGGATGGCTTCGAGAAAGCGCTGGATGACGTGAAGGCGAGCGGTCCGCGCGAAACGGAGCTCGATGACACGCGGGCGCGCGTGAACAAGCTCCGAGAGGATGTCGATCGGCTGGCCTCCGCCGAGGCGGACGACTGGTGGGACGTCACCCGGGCGCGGGTGACCGACTACGTCGATCGTGTCGAAGCGTCGATCAAGCGCCTCGACGACAACAAGGCGCGATCCTGATACAGGAGAGCGCTACGCCTGCGCGCCGGGCACGTTGCCGGCGCGCTCGCGATAGTTCTTGAAGGCCTCACCGGTGAACCGCTCGACGGCGGCCATGTAGCGATCGCTCGATCCGAGGTGGGCGGCGCCGTAGCCGGAGTTACGCAGGATGCCATCCAGATCGGTCGAGGAGTACTCGATGCCCACCGACTCCGCGTAGCCGCGCAGCCGGTGCTCCAGTTCCGGAAGATTGAGCCGCTCGCGCAACAGGACCTCCCGCTCGTTGTAGGCGGGGTCGGCGGCGGTGAGGTCGTCCGACAGCTGGGCGAGCGAGGGGAGCGTCGCATCGATCAGCAGGCTGGTGGAGCTGGTGCCGGCGGTCTTCGCGTCCGGAAGCAGCTGCGTGGCCGTCACCGCGGGCGTCGTCGCCGGCGGTTTCGACGGGCCCTGCACGCTCTCGTTGACCACGCGGTCGAGCAGATCCACGAACGCTTTGCGGATGTCCTGCCGGGCGCTCTGGCCGACGGGAAGCTGGTTGACGACGCGGTCGATTGCGGACTCGATGCCGTTGGTCACTGAGGATTCCTCCACCCTGCCGAGACGCAAGCCGGATACCGGCCGCGACTGCACAGGAAGGCTCCTGTCGTCGCGGGCCGGGACGCGTGACCCGGACGGCGGGCCGACGCTGCCGACCGGCCGTCCGGCGCGGCGGCGCCGCTTGTGCTCCAGGTTCCCCGGCTACCGGGGCGTGGCGAGATAGCCGGCGAGGTGATCGACGACGTCGCGCGCGTCGTCTTCGGCGCCGTGAATGAACGTGGACTTGCGGCGCCGCAGCACCGGCAGGCCGAGCGCATACATTCCCGGGCTGGCCACGACGCCGCCGTCGTGGCGCAGGTGCCCTTTCTCGTCCAGCACCGGCACCCGCAGCCAGCCGTAGTCGGGCCGGAAGCCGGTGGCCCACACGATCGACCGGATGTGACCGCTGCGGAGATCGAGATGGAGCGGCGACGAGTCGGGTACACGTGTGGGCTCGAACCGGTGCGGTGCCCCGAGACCGGCACCCGCCTGACGGCCGGCCCATTCGTCGAAGGTATCCAGCAGTCGATCCAGCTTGAGGTCGGCGAGCGCGAACAGGTTGCGCAACCCGCCCGAGAAGAGCACCCGCCCATCGCGCACGGCGGCGAGCCGGCCGACGATCTGCACGCCGATGTCGCCGAGCGCGTTGAGGTCGAGCGTCGCCCGCTCCGGCGTGCCCACGAGCTGCGGCGACGGCAGCCGGCGGGCACGGGTCAGGTCGTCGATCTCGTCGTAGCGCTGGTTCCACACGCCCGAGCGATCCATCCACCACAGGACGTCGCGGTCGCGGTAGGTACGCGGCAGGCGCACGTGCTCGCCCACCGAGAGCGTGACCGGCCGGCCCGACCGGTGAATTTCCGCCGCGAGCTGCAGCCCGGTGGCGGACGGCCCGACGACGAGCACGCCGCCATCGGGCAGCTGGCCGGGGTTGCGGTAGTCGAAGGCCGTGATCTGCGCGACGTCCGGCGGCACCGCCGCGTGCACCGGCGGTACGCTGGCGCGATTGCAGGCGCCGCTGGCAATCACGACGCAGCGGCAGTCGATGCCGCCGTGCGCCGTCGCCACGTGGTAGCCGCCGCCAATGGCGGGCGTCACGGCTGTGACGGGCGTGCTGGTACGCACCGGGGCACGCGAGACCGCGGCAAAGCGGGCGATGAAGTCGGCCACTTCGCCGGCGGTCATGTAGCCGTCCGGATCGGGCCCGTCGTAGGCGTGACCCGGAAGCCGGCTCTGCCAATTCGGCGTGAGCAGGCGCAGCGAGTCCCACCGTTCGCGGCGCCATGAGTTGGCCACCTCGCCGCGCTCCAGCACCACGTGATCGATCGATCGCTCGGTGAGGAAGCGGCTGGCGGCGAGGCCGGCATGGCCGGCCCCGATCACGACGGTCGTGAAGCGTTCGATGGCAGTTCGCCCGGGTCTAAAGACCCTGGCCCACCAGGATGGTCAAGCGATTTCCACGGTCACGTTGACCGGGTTGGTGATCACGTCGTAGACCGCCGAGCGCTTCTGCGACTGGGCGACGATCGCCTCGATCTCCTTCCGCGGAGCGTCGGCGTCGATCGTGAACGTGACCTTGATGTCGTCGTAGCCGTTGCGCACGTCGCTGTCCATGCCGAGGATGCCGCGGATGTCCATCCGGCCCTCGAGCTTCGACTCCACCGAGTTGAGCTGGACGCCGCGATTCTGCGCCACCGCGGCGACGCCGGCGGTGAGACAGCTCGCGAGGCCGACGAGCACGTACTCGATGGGCGTGATGCCGCGGTCTTCGGCGGCGAAAATCTCCGGGTGGTCCGCTTCGAACGAGGTCTCGGTCTTGTGGGACTGCTCCTGGCCGAGGCCGAAGAAGCCCTTCACATCCGTCTTGCTGTAGGTGCCGTTCTGCCACTTGCAGGAGGCCCGCCAGGTGAACTTCGTCGCCTCGGGGGCGCCCTTCAACGCCTCGCGCGCGTCGAGCAGCGCCTGAACGTTGACTCCGTTATTCGCCGATGCCATAGCCATCGTCATTTCTCCCGAGAGCGGCCTGACCGCCCTCTCCGTATCGCACTGCCCGGGAATCCGAACGCGTCGTCAGATGCATACGCGACGTTTCGACGCCGAGGCCGCAATCCGACCGCAGACCGCCTTCGCGCACCCGTAACCCCCGGGCCGGACGCGAAAGGCCCGGATCATATAACGCCGGGATCACGCCCGCGGAACAGGCGCTATGATCCGCGCATGGCCACCTCGGCGCCGAAGACCGCCGCGGGCTCGGCAGGCGTCGTCGAAACGCAGTTCCTCGATCTGCCGAAGCCCGTCCAGCTCGACTGTGGCCGCGTCCTGCATCCGGTCCGCGTGGCGTACGAGACCTACGGGACACTTTCACCCGCCCGCGACAACGTCATCCTTGTCTGCCATGCGCTGAGCGGCGACGCCCATGCCGCCGGTGTGTCCAGAACGGCACCGCCGGAAAGCACGCGCGACGGCTTTGGCGCCGACGACCGCGACCGCGCCATCCCGAAGGGGCTCGGCTGGTGGGACGGGATGATCGGCCCCGGCAAGGCGTTCGACACTGATCGGTTCTACGTCGTCTCCACCAACCTCCTCGGTGGCTGCCGTGGCACCACCGGGCCGTCGTCGATCGATCCGTCCACCGGCCGGCCCTACGGATCCGACTTTCCGGTGATTACTGTCGCCGACATGGTGCGCACCGAGCGGGCGGTCCTCGACGAACTGGGCATCGATCGGCTGGCCGCGGTGGCCGGCGGGTCGCTCGGCGGGATGCAGGCGTTCGAGTGGGCGATTCTCTATCCCGATCGGGTCGACGCTGTGGTGGCGATCGCCAGCACGCACGCGATCCGCCCGCAGGGGGTGGCCTGGAACGCGATCGCCCGCAACGCGATCATGGCCGACCCCGCGTGGCAGGGCGGCCACTACTACGGCACCGGCCGCAAGCCCGACGCGGGTATGGGTGTGGCGCGGATGGTCGGCCACGTGACGTATCTCTCGGCAGAGTCGATCGGCGACAAGTTCGGCCGGCGGCTGCAGTTCGCCCGCGACGTCCGCTACACCGTGACCGAGCCGGAGTTCGAGGTCGAGAGCTACCTGCGCCATCAGGGCGAGAGCTTCGTCAAGCGCTTCGACGCCAACACCTACCTCTACACCTCGCGGGCGCTCACCTATTTCGATCTGGCGCGGCAGTACGGCGGTGGCAGTCTCGCCGAAGCGTTGCGCCCGGTGCGCGCCCGCACGCTGCTCATCGCGTTCAGCTCCGACTGGCTCTATCCGCCGATCGGGTCGGAGGAGATCGCGGCGGCGCTGCGTTCGCTCGGCAGGAACGTCGAGCTGCACGTGATCGACGCGCCCTACGGGCACGACTGCTTCCTGCTGGAAGAGGCGCGCCAGACGCCGATGATTCAGTCGTTTCTTGCACGCCAGACGATCTGAAGAGACGACCTGAGGAGACCAATGTCGATGGACCCACTGCGCCCGAGCGAGGAAGCGCATCGCCAGTTCGGATTCGAGACACGGCAGGTGCACGCCGGGCAGCGCCCCGATCCCAACACCGGCGCCCGCGCCGTGCCGATCTTCCAGACCACCAGCTACGTGTTCGAGGATCCGGAATCGGCCGCCGCCTATTTCAACCTGCAAGAGTTCGGCAACACCTACTCGCGCATCATGAATCCCACCGTGGCCGTGTTCGAGGAGCGCATGGCCAACCTCGAAGCGGGCAGCGGCGCCGTGGCCTTCGCCAGCGGCATCGCGGCGCAGGCGGCCGCGCTGTTCACGCTGCTGCAGCCGGGGGATCACGTGGTGTCGTCGTCGGCGCTCTACGGCGGCACGGTGAACCAGTTCAAGCACCTGCTGCGCAAGATGAACGTGGCGCTCACCTGGGTCGATCCCGACGATCCCGCGGCGTGGCGCGGCGCCGTCCGCGACAACACCAAGCTGTTCTACGCCGAGACGATCGGCAATCCCGCCGGCAACGTGCTCGACATCGAGACGATTGCCGCGATCGCGCACGAGCACGCGCTGCCGCTGATCGTGGACAACACGTTTGCCACGCCGTATCTGTGCCGGCCGATCGAGTGGGGGGCCGACATCGTCGTGCACTCGGCCACCAAGTTCATCGGTGGTCACGGCACCAGCATCGGCGGCGTCGTGGTGGACTCGGGCACGTTCAACTGGTCGAACGGGCGCTTCCCGGTGGTGGCGGAGCCGTCGCCGGCGTATCACGGGCTGCAGTTCCACGAGACGTTCGGTGTCTACGGCTACCTGATGAAGCTGCGGGCGGAAACGCTGCGCGACCTCGGCGCGGCGATGAGCCCCTTCAACGCCTTCCTGTTCCTGCAGGGCCTCGAGACGCTGTCGTTGCGGATGGCGCGGCACGTCGAGAACAGCCGGGCGGTGGCCGCCTTCCTCACCCGGCAGCCGCAGGCGGCGAACGTCACCTACGCCGGACTGCCCTCGAGCCGTTACCGTGCCCTGGTGGACAAGTACCTGCCGAAAGGCGCGGGCGCCGTGTTCTCGTTCGATCTGCGCGGCGGGCGCGAAGCGGGCCAGGACTTCATCCGCGGCGTGACGCTGTGGTCGCACCTCGCGAACGTCGGCGACTCGAAGAGCCTCATCATCCACCCGGCGAGCACCACGCACCGGCAGTTGAACGACGACGAGTTGCGGGCGGCCGGCGTCGGCCCTGGCACCATTCGGCTGTCGGTGGGGACGGAGTCGGTGGACGATCTGATCTGGGACCTGGAGCAGGGGTTTGCGCGCGTGGCCGCCGCGGCCGCGACCGGGGCGGCGGTATGAGCGCGGCGTCCGGCTCGCCGGCGTTCGACCTGCTGCGCTATCAGGATCCGCTCACGATCCAGCGGGTGCTCTACAACGCGAAGACGGTGGCGATCGTCGGGCTGTCGCCGAACGAGCTGCGCGCCAGCTACTTCGTCGGCTATTACCTGCGGCGCCACGGCTACACCGTCATTCCGGTGAACCCGAAGGAATCGGAGATCCTGGGACAGAAAAGCTACAAGAGCCTGGGCGACGTGCCGGGTCCGATCGACATCGTCAACGTCTTCCGCGCCCCCGACGCGCTGCCGGCGATTGCCGCCGAAGCGGTGGCGGTGGGCGCCGGCAGCCTCTGGTGCCAATTCGGCGTGATCAACTCCGCGGGAGCGCGTGCCGCCGAAGCCGGCGGGCTGTCCGTGGTGATGGACCGCTGCATCAAGGTCGAGCACGCACGCTACGTCGGGCGCATGCACTGGCTCGGCTTCAACACCCAGCGCATCACCTCGATCCGCGGCGGACTGCAGTAGCCACCACTGACCCCGTCGTTCCGGCGCCACGCCGGTTCGCTCTGTGCCAGCGTTTGCGGGTTTGCTCCGCCGCCGTCGCGTAAGCCGGCAGAGACGACTGCGCCCGAGGGCGTGGGGGAGCGGGTACATGAATCGCAAATGGATTGCGTGTGGGGTCGTGCTGACGAGCGTGCTGCATTGGGCGGCTCCGGCGTGGGCCGGCGCGCGGCGGCTGCCCGACGGCACCCGGATCGTGGTGAGGACGATGGAGCGGCTGTCATCGGCGACGCTGAAGGACAGCGATCCGGTGTCGTTCGCCGTGGTCGAGGACGTCGTCGTGGACGGCGAGGTGGTGATCAAGCAGGGCACGCCGGTGCGCGGCACGATCGTGGACGCGCAATCGAAACGGCGGATGGGCCGGGCCGGAAAGCTGCAGTACACCGTGAACGAGACCAAGGGCGTGGACCGGAGCGCCGTCCGCCTGCGCGCGATTCAGGACCGCAAGGGCGACAGCAACGTCACGTCGACGGCGGTGACGACGGTTGCGGTAGGCGTGTTCGTACCGGTGGCCGCGCCGCTCTTCCTGTTGCGCAAGGGGCACGACATCGTGGTGCCCGAGGGCACGCGCGTCGACACCTTTGTGGACGGCGACCATCTCGTCTCGACCGAAGGCGAGACCGCGGTCATGACGGCCGCGGCGGCTGCCGTCGCGCCGTCGGGGTCCATGCCGCTGCCCCCCTTGCCGCCGGCCGCACCTGCCGCCGCGCCGGAGCGCACGGCCCCGTTGACCAATGCCGACATCATCGCGCTGCGCCAGGCCGGGTTCGGCGACGACCTGATCCTCGCGAAGGTGGCGGCGTCCCCAGCCGCGTACACCCTGACACCCGCCGAAATGGTGGCGCTCAAGAAGGCTGGCGTGTCGGAACGGGTGATTACGGCGATGGTCGCCGCGAAGTAGGCCGGCGCTTCTCACGGCAAGACCCTCTTGGCAGGCCGGAAACGATTCTGCTACTAGATCTCTCTGGAGGAATTCCCGAAGGGAGGTCTACGCGCATGTCCGGTCTTACCCGAGTTCTGGTGGTACGAAAGAAAAGTTTGACGTCGTTGACGGCAGGCATGATGTTGGTGATCTGTGGTGCGCCGCTGAGCGGCCAGGCGCCGGCCTCCGCCCCCGCGGCCCGTCAGGCCGACGAGGACGTGTCGAGGAGCAACCGATCGGTCTTTCCGGCGTCGCTGGCAGGGCGATGGACGTCCGCACCGTTCGAGCTGACGCTCACCAGCGATTTCCACCAGTCGGTCTACGGCGCTGGAGCCCGCTCGGTGCGGTCGGTCACGCTGGCGATCCAGCCGTCGGGCGAGGGCGTCTTCACGGTGACGAGCAGCGTGCACGATCGGCGCGGGCGCGTCGTGCCCGGCACCGCGGAGATCGAGGAAGTGCGCTTCGCCGTCGGCGATCTGGCGGAGGAGCCCGGGCGTCAACCGCACTACACCACCCGCATCCTCCGGGCGGAGCGCCGGTTCACCGACGATCCCGCGTCGGCGTTCGCGCGTGAGGGCGTGAAGCTCGCCCTCTACGTGCAGGAGGGCAAGGCGGGCACGATGGAAGTGCGATTCGACACGCCGGAAGGCACTGGCTCGTTCTGGGAAACACTCCGCCGGACCACCGGCGGCAAACCTCGTTCGTAACGCGGAGGAGGGGCGGGCCGGCAGGCGCACCCCTCCCAACCGCTCGTCTCGCCGGTCGCTACATCAGACCGAGCGGGCGGGTGGCGAGCAGGCGGCGCGCCCGTGCGGCGCGGGCCGAGAACATCGCCCACGCCAGCAGCCCCGCGCAGACCAGCGAGCTCACGAAGTACCACGCCATGTCGGGCACGCCGACGATGACGATGACGACGCTGCCGGCGGCGAACATCAGACCGGCCACGTCGCCGCCCACCGGGATCCGCGACAGGTTGATCTCGGGCACCCGCGTCCGCGCGACATCGGGCAGCCGGCTCGGATGCCGGGTGTGCCACCGGCGAATGAGCAGCGCCGCGCCAAGCCCGGCGACGGCGCTGGCGACGATGAACGCCTTGAAGAAGAGCCAGCTGGCCGCGAGCAGGACGGCCACCAGCAGTATCAGGAATCCGGTGCCTTTCGTGCCGCCGGGAGGCGAGACGATTGGCCGGTCGGGCGTGAGCGCTTGCAGGACGGTGCGGGTCATGACGCCACCTCGCTCTCTCTGTGCATCCCCTGACCTGTGTGACGTATTGTACTACGTCATTAATACAAGTCAAGTTCCCGGCCGCGACCCGCCACTATCCGTGCTGCCACTCCCGCAGGCGCTTCGACAGCAGGCCGATCACGACGACCACGGCCAGCGTGGCGGCGCCGCCGATGACCACCGAGGGCACGGTCCCGAACCACTGCGCCGCGACGCCCGACTCCACCGCGCCCCACTGGTTCGAGCACGAGATGAACAGCGCGTTCACGGCCGCGACCCGGCCGCGAAGCGCGTCCGGCGTGCGCATCTGCACCAGCGAGATGCGCAGCACGACGCTGACGGCGTCGAAGACACCGGTGAGGAACAGCATGAAGAACGACAGCCAGGCCGCGGTGGCGAGGCCGAAGCCAACCGTCGCGACGCCGAACATGGCAACCGATCCGAGGAGCACCAGCCCGCCGTGACGGGTGACGGCGTGATGGGCCAGCCACACCGACATCAGGCCGGCGCCGATGGCCGGCGCCGCGCGCAACCAGCCGAGCCCTGACGCGCCGACGTGCAGGATGTCGGCCGCGAAGATCGGCAGGAGCGCCACGGCTCCGCCGAAGAACACCGCCAGCAGGTCGAGGCTGAGCGCGCTCAGGATCAGCTTGTCGCGCCAGACGAAGCGCAGCCCCTCGAGCGTCGTGCGCCAGCCGGCCGCGGTCGTTGCACCTTCGGGGCGTGGCACGCGAAGGCCCGCGAAGCAGAGCACCGCCGCCACCGACAGGGCCGCCTGCACCAGATAGACGCTCTCGCTGCCAAAGGCAGCGAGAAGCGCCCCGCCGACCGCCGGCCCGCCCACGGTCGCGAACTCGCGGCCGGTGCCCGACCATGAAACGGCGTTGGTGAGGAGCGCCGGCGGCACCGTCTGCGGCAGCAGCGCGGAGTTGGCCGGCCACTGGAACGCGCGCGCGGAGGCGCTGAGGAAGAGCGCCGTGTAGATCGCGCCGACACCGCGCCGCGCGCCGGCGGCGGCCAACGCGAAGCCGAGGATCGCCACGACGATCTGGGTCGACACGGCAATCACGCGGCGGTCGTGGCGGTCGGCCAGGTGGCCCGCCACGAACGTGAAGAGGAAGACCGGGATGATCTGCACCAGGCCGACGTTGCCGAGGACCAGCGGCGAGCGCGTCGCCACGTACAGATCCCAGCCGACGACGACGCCCAGCATCTGGGCGGCCAGGTTGGAGAGGGTGGTGCCGGCGAGCAGGAATCGGTAGTTGCGGGAGGCGAAGCTGCCGTAGGCCACTGACAGCCTCATCTTCACCCATCGCGGGGGACGGGCCCAACACTGATCCCCCCAGTTCGGGTGATTGACGGGTTTGGAACCCCTGCATATCGTCGCGCCGCGCTCCTCCGTCGGGCGCCGGCGTGCCACCTCGGCGGCGCGACCGGGCGGCGTTCGACCACTCGGAAACGGAAGGAAAGGCTGTCATGGACCGACCTTCGCGCCTGCTGTGTGTCCTCGTTTCGACCGCGTTCCTTCTGATTCCCACTTCAGCTCTGGCGCAGGCCTCGATTGCCGGCGTCGCGCGTGACGGCTCTGGCGCCGTGATGCCAGGTGTCACGGTGGAAGCCGCCAGCCCGGCGCTCATCGAGAAAGCGCGCTCGGTGATTACCGACGGCACCGGCCAGTTCCGCATCGTGGATCTGCGGCCCGGCACCTACAGCGTGTCCTTCTCGCTGCAGGGCTTCACGACCGTGAAGCGGGAGGGGATCGAACTGGCCGGATCGTTCAACGCCACGGTGAACGCCGAGATGCGGGTCGGCGAGGTGACCGAGACCGTGACCGTCAGCGGCGAGTCGCCGATCGTGGACGTCCAGAATGCGTCGCAGCAGCGCGTGATGCAGAAAGAGATCATCGACGCCATTCCGGTGGGCCGCAGCCACCAGAGCCTGGCGATCCTCATCCCCGGGTTGTCGACGAGCACCGGCATCAACGCGCAGACGCAGGACGTCGGCGGGACCAACAACCTCCGGCTCGCCAACGCCTTCACCATCCACGGCGGCCGCACCAGCGACTCGAACGTCCAGCTCGACGGCTTTCAGGTGCGCAACATCGGCTCGTTCGCCAATCTCACGAACATGTTTCCGGACATGGGCGCGACGCAGGAGATGACGATCGACTATGCGGCGGGCCTGGGCGAAGCGGCCACCGGCGGCGTGAAGGTGAACTACGTGCCGCGCGAGGGCGGCAACGCGTTCCGCTTCTCGTTCTTCGGTACCGGCGTCAACTCCGGGTTCCAGGGCGACAACTATTCGGACGAGTTGAAGGCGCGCGGCCTGACCACGCCGAACTCGCTACGGAAGGCCTACGACGTCAACGGCTCGGTCGGTGGGCCAATCCTCAGGGATCGGCTGTGGTTCTTCGGGTCGATCCGCCGCCAGTTGAACTCGACCTATTTCGCCAACCTGTACTACAACCGCAACGCCGGCAACCCCGCGACGTGGAACTACGACCCCGATCTCGGCCAGCAGGCCTACACCGCCATCCTCCAGCCGGATATCAATGGCCGCCTCACGTGGCAGGCGCTGCCCAAGCACAAGGTCGGGTTCTTCTACACGCGCCAGCCGCGCGACACGTTCGGCGACCGCGCGAACGTGTCGCCCGAGTCGATGAACTACTTCAAGTTCGACACCAGCCACCTGATGACGGTGAGCTGGCAGTCGCCGGCCACCAACAAGCTGCTGCTCGACGCGCGGCTCGCGACCCACGGCGAGGAGCTGTACAACTCGGTGTGGGACGACGACCCCGCCAGCGTGTGGCGCTCGCTCATCGCCGTCACCGAGCAGGGCGGGCAGTTCCCGGGGCTGCTGTATCGCGGCGCCGGCCAGGCGGCCGGCCCGACGTTCATCTTCGCGGCGATGTCGGCACCCAACATCTGGGAGCTGCGCGGATCGGTCACCTACGTGACCGGCGCGCACGCGCTCAAGTTCGGAGTCGGCAACAGCTGGGGACGCCAGTACCTGCTCGAGCGCGATATCCATTCGGCCACCAGCTACCGCTTCAATAACGGGGTGCCGAATCAGATCACCATGCGCGCCTCGCCGGTGAGCCGCTACGACGACCTGAAATCCGAGCTCGGGCTCTACGTGCAGGACAAGTGGACGATCGATCGCCTCACGCTCAGCGGCGGGCTCCGCTTCGACTACTTCCGCACCTACTTTCCCGAGACGCCGCTCGGCCCCGGCCCGCTGGTGCCGACGCGCAATTTCGTGGTGCCGCAGTACGACTGGTACGACTGGAAGGATCTCTCGCCGCGCGTGGCCGCCGTCTACGACCTGTTCGGCACCGGCAAGACGGCGCTCAAGGGCAACTTCGGGCGCTACGTGCTGGCCGGCGACAATACGGTCGGCAACGTGTTCTCGATCCTGGCCAACACGGTGACGCGGTCGTGGAACGACCGGGGCGGCCTGGGCGTCGACGGCGACTACGTGCCGCAGTGCGATCTCCTCAACCATCAGGCCAACGGCGAGTGCGGCATCATCTCCGACCTGCGCTTTGGCACCCAGGTCCCGAGCACGGCCTACGACCCCGAGGTGCTGGTGGGTTGGGGCAAGCGCGGCTACAACTGGGAACTCTCGGCCGGCGTGCAGCACGAGCTGTCCAATCGCGTCGGCATCGACGTCGGCTACTTCCGCCGCATCTACGGCAACTTCACGGTGACCGACAACCGGGCCGTGGCCGCCTCCGACTACAGCCCCTTCCAGATTGTCGCGCCCACCGACGCGCGTCTGCCCGATGGTGGCGGCTACCCCGTGAGCGGCCTGTTCGACGTCAACCCGAACCGCGCCGGGCAGGTGGACAACTACGTCACCTTCGCCTCCGGGTTCGGCAAGCAGATCGAGCACTGGAACGGCATGGACTTCACGGTCAATGCGCGCCCGGGACGGGGACTGCTGCTTCAGGGCGGCATCAGCACGGGACGGACCTCCACCGACAACTGCGAGATCCGCACGGTGCTGCCGGAAACCGGCGCGCTCAACCCGTTCTGCCACGTGGACACCGACTACCTGACGCAGATCAAGCTGCTCGGCACCTACACGATTCCCAAGGTGGACGTGCTGTTCTCGTCCACGTTCCAGAGCCTGCCCGGCCCGCAGGTGACGGCCAACTACGTCGCCGGCAACGCCCAGATCCAGCCGAGCCTGGGCCGGCCGCTGTCGGGCGGCGCGGCCAACGCCACGATCAACATCGTCGAGCCCGGCACGATGTACGGGCAGCGCCTCAATCAGCTCGATCTGCGGTTCGGCAAGCTGCTACGCTTCGACCGTCTGCGCGCGTCGATCAACTTCGACCTCTACAATGCGCTGAACGGCAGCGCGATCACGTCGCAGAACAACAACTATGCAGCCTGGCAGGTGCCGCTCAGCATCCTCGACGCGCGGCTGTTCAAGATCAGCGCGCAGGTCGACTTCTGATCGGCAGGCGATGCGATACCTCCTCGCTCTCGTCTGCCTCACGGCCGCGTCCGCCGGCGCCGCGTACGCTCAGTTCCTGAGCGGCGGTCAGACGCCGGCGGCGCGGCCCTTCACCATCGTCAAGCTCGATCCGGGCCTCGACGCCGTCATCGACGCCGGTGCGCAGGCGGAGCTCCTTGGCGACCGCTTCGGCCTCACCGAGGGCGCGGTGTGGATCCAGGAAGGCGCGTCCGGCTATCTGCTCTTCGCCGACATGCTCGACAACGTGATCTACCGCTGGGATCGGGGCAAGGGGATCTCGGTCCACATCGAGAACGCCGGCTATACCGGCACCGACTTCCAGAACGTCGGGCAGCAGACCCGCCGCGGACGGTCGGCGGCGATTCTGATCGGGCCCAACGGCCTGGCCCTCGACCCGCAGGAGCGGCTGGTGGTGTGCGCGATGCCCGACCGCAGCGTCGTGCGCTACGAGAAGGACGGCGCCCGCACCGTGGTGGCGGATCGCTTCGAGGGCAAGCGATTCAGCGGGCCCAACGACGTGGTGGTGAAGTCGAACGGCTCGGTCTACTTCACCGACAGCGTGTCGGGCCTGCGCGGCGCCGGCACCAGCCCGCAGCGCGAACTGCCGTTCAACGGCTTTTATCTGGTCAAGGACGGAACGGTCACGCTGCTCGATCCCACGCTCCGCGACCCGCAGGTGGCCGGCACGACGTTCCCGAACGGCATCACCCTGTCGCCGGACGAGCGGCACCTCTACGTGACCTTCGGCCGCAAGATCATGCGCTACGAAATCAACGCCGACGACACGGTGGGCAATCCGATCGAGTTCGCCGACGTGGCCGGCAACGACGGCCTGAAGACCGATGCCGCCGGCAACGTGTACTCGACTTCGGGAGCGGGGCCTGGCGAGGTGAGAATCACCGCGCCAGATGGCCGGCGGCTCGGGGTGCTGCAGTTGCCCCAGCGCGGCGGCGAGCCGCGCCAGCAGGTGTGCGCGACCAACCTCGCGTTCGGCGACGCCGATCTGAAGACGCTCTACGTCACCGCGTGCATGGACGTCTATCGCATCCGGCTCAAGGCCACGGGCACGCGTCCGGGCCAGCGGGCCGGCTGAACATTCTTCGCAGGACAGGAGGCTTCATGAACTCGCGCCGATGGATGGGTGCAGCCGCTGTGATCGCCCTGACGGTCGCCAGCGACGGGTGGGCGCAAGGCCGCGGCGCCGCCGCCGCGCTCTCGACCCAGGACTACATCGACATTCAGCAGCTCGTGTCCCGCTACGCGTTTCTCGTCGACACCTGCGCGGGCGGCGGCTACGAGTTCGCCGACCTGTTCACCGCCGACGGCGAGTTCAGCGTGTCGCAGCAATGGGGCGTCGCGGGGACGCGCCGGACCACGGGACGCGAGGCGCTGGCCGACGCGGCCGGCGGCGACGGCAAGGGCGGCTGCAAGGACCCCAAGACCACGATGGGCTACGGCATCAGCCACATCAGCGTGAACCACGTGATCACGCCGGCGCCCGGCGGCGCGGTGGGCAAGTCCTACCTGCTGGCCATCGGCGTCGGCGGCGACCCGACGACGATCGAGCGCCAGGGCGGCTACGAGGACGTCTACGTCAAGACCGCCAACGGCTGGCGCTTCAAGTCGCGCGTCCACGTGTTTCCCAACCTTCGCGAGTCGGTGCAGTTCGGCCCCCGCGGCCGCGGCGTGCAGCCGCCGAGCGCACCGCCCGGGGCGCGATGATCGGCCCGGCCCGTGCCGGCGCGGCGCTCGCGCTGATTCTCTGGGTCGGGACCGGCGCCGCACCGGGTGGCCAGACGGCTTCCTCCGATCCTGCGGGCCTTCGGGCCGCCGCCGAGCGGGGAGAGGCCGAGGCGCAGTTCGCGCTCGGCGTGCGCTACGCGACCGGCGACGGCGTGGCGACCGACGATCGGGAGGCGGCGCGCTGGATCGAGCGGGCCGCGGCGCAGGGGCACGTGGGCGCGCAGTTCAACCTCGGCTTGATGTACGCCGACGGCAACGGCGTGCCGCAGGACTCAGTCAGAGCCGTCGAGTGGCTGCGCAAAGCGGCGGATCAGGGCGACGCGCGCGCCCAGTCGAACCTGGGGTTGATGTACGCCAACGGCAGCGGCGTGCCGCTCGACGCGACGATCGCCTTCGAGTGGTACCGCAAGGCGGCGCTGCAGCACGAGCTCACCGCGCAGTTCACGCTCGGCCTGATGTACGCCAACGGCACCGGTGTACCCGCCGACGCGGCGGCGGCCGCGCAGTGGTTCCGAAAGGCCGCCGAACGCGATCACGTGCTCGCCCAGTACAACCTGGGCCTCGCCTACGCGCGCGGGCTGGGTGTCGCCCGCGATCCGGCAACGGCCGCGCGGTGGTTCCGCGCCGCCGCCGAGCGCGGCGACGCGCAGTCGCAGTTCCTGCTGGGGACGCAGTACGCCAACGGCGCCGGGGTGCCGCGCGACGAGGCACAGGCCGTCGCGTGGTACCGGCGTGCTGCCGCGCAAGGGCTGGCGAGCGCGCAGACAAACCTTGGCGTGCGCCATGTGACCGGAAGGGGCGTAGCCGCCGATGCGGCGGAAGCGGCGCGCTGGTTCGAGCGTGCCGCGCGCCAGCACGACGCGGGCGCGCTCTTCAACCTCGGCGTGCTCTACGCGAACGGCAGTGGCGTGTCGCCCGATCCGGTGCGCGCGTTCGTGCTGCTCAGCCACGCAGTGCGGCGGGCCTCTGGCGTCGAGGCGGCACGATACGGCGAGGCCCGCGATACCGTCGGGGCCAGCCTGACGCCGGCGCAGCTCACCGACGCGAAGGCGCTGGCCGGCAGCGACGAGCTGCCCTGGGCCGAGCCCTAGGCCCTCAGTCCTCAGCCGTTCGGTAGATCAACAGGAGCATCTCCATGCGACGCGCAGTGATCGGCGATCGGTGCACTGCTCGAGAAGCGGTTCGGCGCGATATGGCAGCCTGCGGTGACACGTGCGTCGGCGACGACGGCCGGTGGAAGTTTCGAGCGCGGCGAGATCGTGGCGGCATCCCGGTGCCGCAACTGACGCAACGCCGTGACACGTCGCGCATGTGTCGAGCCGCCGCGTGAGACAGCTCATGCACCCAGCCAAACTGATGCGGAATAAAGATGTGATCCCAGGCTTTTCCCAGGACTTTTCGCGAAGGTTGGTGCGTAAGATTCGTTCAGTTCTTCGCGAGGCCCTGCTCTTCGATGCCGACACTGAGACGACAGATCCGAAAACAGATCCGCCAGACCACACCTGCGGCGCTCGCCGACACGGCGCGTCGCGGCTCCCTCGACGACTTCCGGCTTCTCACCTTCACCGACCTTTCCGGCAACATCGTCGGCGTCATCACCCAGCCCGAAGTGAACGTCCGCTCCACCTCACCCAAGACCCGCGCTCCGCTCGGCATCATCACCCTTCCCCGCGTCGAGCCGTAGCGGCGCACCTCCTCGTCACCATCGTCGCGCACGACATCCCCGCGATGTGCGGGCGGTAGCGGCCCGCCCCATCGTGCAGCGCACTGCTCTCATTGTCGGCGCCGGCATCGGCGGGCTGTCGGCCGGCATCGCCTTGCGCCAGGCCGGTTGGCGCGTCTGCATCGTCGAACGGGCGGCGTCGCCGCGCGAGTTGGGATTCGGGCTCGGGCTGGCGCCGAATGCGGTACAGGCGCTGCGCGCCCTCGGCGTCGCGGACGCGGTGCTGGCTCGCGGCTTCGCGCCCCGCCGCGGTGAACTGCGCCGGATGGACGGCACGGTGTTGAAACGGGCCGAGCTGCCGCCGCAGGCACTCGGCGGTCCGCTGTTCATGGCCCTGCGTCCGGCGCTGCACGGCGCGCTGCTCGACGCGATAGGGCCCGAGGCGCTGACCCTCGGGTGCGAGGCCACCGGGTTCACCACCGACGGCGGGCGAGTGACGCTGCGGCTGGCGGACGGCCGCCTGATCGAAGGCGACCTGCTCATCGGCGCCGACGGTATCGGCTCGGTCGTCCGCCGCCAGCTGCACCCGGCCGAGCCGCCACCGCGCCCGAGCGGCATCGTGGCGGTGCGCGGGGCCGTGCACGGGGCGCTCGCGCACCTCGGCGATCTCTCGGCCGTCTACTACCTCGGCCCGGGCGTGGAATCGGTGCTGATCCGCGCCAGCGAGACCGGGATCTACTGGTTTCTCTCGCTGGCGCGCGAGCTCGTCCCGCCCGGTCTGCGAGAGGCAGCCGCCGTCGTGGCCCACATGGCCCCGCGGTTCGATGCGACGTTCAATGCCGTTACGTCGCGGACGGACGACCTGCGCCTCGACGAGCTCGTGGACCGCGATCCGCTGCCAGCCTGGGGCCATGGCGTCGTGACTCTTGCCGGCGACGCGGCGCACCCGCTGTTGCCGCACACAGGCCAGGGCGCCGCCCAGGCGCTGGTGGACGCGGTGGCGCTCGGCGCACGGCTGCGCAATGGCGCGGCCGTCGAGCCGGCCCTTCGCGCGTACGAGCGCGAACGCCAGCCCAGAACGGCGGTGCTGCTGTCGCAAGGCCGCCGCACCGCGCGGCTGATGCGGATGACGAACCCCGTGGGGTGCAGCATCCGCGAATTGGTGGTGCGCGCGATACCGGTAGCGCCGCTGATGCGGCTCATGGTGGCGGTCAACCGCCGCGCCGGCACCGACGTCGGCGCCTGAACCCGCTACTGACCTCGTGGAAGGCGCGTCATCAGATCGAGCACGTGCTCGGCCAGCACCCGTGTGTCGTCTCGAGAGGCTTCGATGAGCACGCGCAGGCCGTTCGCCGAGGAGCGGATCTCCTCAGCGAGCTCGGTTCGCACCGCCGCCAAACCCTCGCGTGTGGCGAGCGTTGGCAGTATGTGCTCGATGTTGGCCACGCGAGCGTCGAGTTTGTGCAGCAACCTTTCCATCTCTGTCGGGGTTCATCGGCGGCATTTCCTCGCGGTGACCAGCCGGCGGGAAGCCGGAAGTCTAGCACCGGCCTCCGGAATCGCAAGCGCTGTTCCCGAGGTGGCTACAACACGAACGCCGCAGCGAAGATCGCGATCATCACGAACGCGATCGCGACCTTGGCGGCCGTGCCGATGGCAAACCCGATCGCCGCCGCAACGCCGGCGCGCCCGGCCTGGCGCGCGTCGCGCGAGACCGTCAGCTCGCCCACGACCGCGCCGATGAACGGCCCGGCGATGAGGCCGATGAGCCCGAAGAAGAAACCGGCCAGCGTGCCGAGCGCCGCGCCTGCCATCGCGCGGCGGCTGGCACCGAGCTGGCGCGTGGTTATCGCCGCCGCGATGAAGTCGATGGCGTAGCTGGCCGCGCCGATCACCCCGATGGCCACGAGCGTCCACACGCCGACATGGCGGAAGCCGTCGGCCCACGCCGCGAGCAGGAGCCCGCCGAAGATCAGGACGTGCCCGGGGAGCGCCGGCAGCACGATCCCGACGAGCCCGACCCCTACCATCGCCACGGCGAGTGTCCACCACAGGGCGGTCATGCCCCCAGCTTATGATGAGCGGCGCTGCTGGCCGCGAGCGGCGCCCCGGCTATCTGTATGTTTCGCCGCCAACTGATCAAGTGGGCCCGGCGTCTAACCGACGAGACTCGCGGGCGGGCCGCTCGCAACGAACGAGAGGACGGCATGCGATATCTGATGCTCCTGGCTGGCGCGGCCGTGGCAGCGGGCGTGTTCGCGCTCGCGACGCCCGCGCCGCGAGCGCAGGGCGGTTTCTCGGCGCCGGCGGGCAGCGTCGATGCGCCGGACCCGAACATCCCGCTCTACTTCGAAGCCGCGTCGCTGAAGCCGAGCGACCCCAAGGCGCCCCCCGGCGGCGGCATCCGCCGTCAGCCGGGCGGCCGCTTCAATACCTTCAACACGCCGGTGCGGCAGTTGATCGTCTTCGCCTATCAGATCCAGGGGTATCAACTGGTGGGCGGGCCAGACTGGATCGGCAACACCCGCTACGACATCACCGCCAAGTTCGATGGCGACCCGCCGCCGGTCCGCCCGGGCACCGGCGCCGATCACCTCATGCTCGCCACCCGCACGTTGCTCGCCGAGCGTTTCAACCTGAAGGTGCACCGCGAGACGCGTCAACTGGACATCTACGCGCTGGTGATGGCGAAGGCGGACGGCAAGCCCGGCCCCGCGCTGAAGACCGCGGCGGACGACTGCTCGCCCGACGCGATCGCCGCACGTCGCGGCGCTCCACCGCCCGCGCCGGGAACTGGCCCTGTGTGCGGCATGCAGATGTTCCCGGGCCGGGTCCGGTTCGGCGGCTATCCGTTGTCGCTCTTCGCCAGCCTGATCTCCAATCAGGTGGGACGAATGGTGGTCGATCGCACGGGACTCGCCGGCAACTGGGATTTCGAGATGACGTACGCACCGCCGCCGTCGCAAGGGCCCGCGCCGCCCGGCGCGCAGCCGCCGCCGATCGATCCGGACGCCCCCGACCTGTTCACAGCCGTCCGCGAGCAGCTGGGCTTGAAGCTCGACGCGACCAAAGGCCCGGTCGAGGTACTGGTGATCGACAGCTTGGAGGCAGCGACGCCCGATTGATCGCGAACCCCGGTTGAAGCCGGTTTGCAGATCCTTCTGCGTTACGAGGCCGGATCTTTCTGGCGCGTCTTCACGATGCCGCCCATCAGCCCGATGCCGATGATGACGAGGGCGCCGGCGATGATCCAGACGTTGCTGATGCCGAGGCGATCCGCGCCGTAGGCGAGGCCCGCCACCACGAGCAGCGTGCCGATCAGGTAGATGATCATGTTGGTCATGAACTGCACTCCTGATCTCCATTCGTGCAATCGGGCTGCCAGAGCCGAGCCTGCCTGAGCCGGCTAGTTCGAGCGCTAGGGCCGCGTTGCAGAATTGACGTGGGGGCCGGCTTTAGCCGGCCCTGGGCCGCCTGAAGGCGGCCCCCACATCTGATTTCGCAACGTGCTCTAAGGCTTTACGCCGACGAAGATGGTGTGATGGGAGCCGCGCTTCTCGCGGCGGGCGCGCACGCGGCTGCTCCGGGTCGTGAAACCCTGGCTGCGCAGGCGCCGCGTGAACCCGTCATCGTCCCAGGCCGACCACACCGCCAGCACGCCGCCGCTCACGAGCGAGGCATGGGCGGCGGCCAACCCTTGCGCGCTGTAGAGAGAGCTGTTGAGCTGGGCGGTGAATGCGGCCGGGCCGTTGTCCACGTCGAGCAGGATGGCGTCGAAGCGGCGGGGATGAGCGCGCAGCGTGAAGCCGACGTCCTCGACGGCCACGCGTACGCGCGTGTCGCGCAGGGGATGGCCGGCGAGCGCGCCGAGGGGGTCGCGATTCC
>DATMDI010000543.1:0-5560 GCA_035557875.1 Vicinamibacterales bacterium | reverse complement strand
GGCCCCGTGCGCACCGCAAACTCCGTGGGCGGCCAGGCGAACGGGCTGCCGTGGAACTGCGGATACGGCAGCACTTGCGACACGAACGCCAGCCCGAGCAGCACCACGCCCGGCACGAGCAGCACCCAGCGGGCAAAAGCCCAGAGGTGCGCCGCGCCCCAGCGTGAATAGATCTGGCCAAGGCCCGCGCCCGTCAGCACGAAGGCCGACCACGGCAGGAGCGGGAAGAGCGAGCCGGTGGCGGTCGAGAGATACGGCGCCACCCAGGACGACACCCGTGCCGTCCAGTCGATGCGAAGGGCGGGAGCAGTGAGGAGCACGACCACGGCCGCGAGCCCGAACGAGAGCGCCATGAACACCCGGCGCGACCGGCTCACGAGCGCGAGCAACTGCAGGACAATCAGCGTCACTCCCACGAGCTGCAGCACATCGACGTTCTGAAAGGACTGCCAGTTCTCCGGCGTCGCCAGCGGCAGGTCGAGCAGACGGTAGACCGGCAGGTGCAGGCTGTAGCCGAGCAGGACGAACAGCGCGAACCGGCGCACCCGCTTGACGACCGCCATCCGCGTGTCGGCCTGCGGCACCCAGTGCCGCCGCGTGGCGAGGCTGAACGCGAAGCCGCCGAGCAGGAGGAACAGGCTCGAGGTGAGGCCGCGCTGGAACTGCCACACGTCGTACCAGGTGCCCTGCTGGTACTGCGGCGCCAGGAGGGCCGCCACCGTGTGCCCGTACATCATGAAGAACACGGCAAGCGCACGCGCCAGGTCAACGAAGATGACCCGGTGGGCGTGCGCTCCGTGAGTACCGGTACTGTCGGGCGCGGCGGACACTGAACCGGATTATGTCAGGCGGCCGTCCCCCTTTTACTTCAGCGGCGAATAGTCGGCCGGCTCGAAGTAGATCGACTGGATCTGCACCTGGCCGACGCCGGACTCCTTCGCCACCTGGGCCCATTCCTGATCCGCGCGGAACGAGTCCCAGCTCTTCTTGGCGGCTTCGCGGCTCGGGAACGCAATCATGTAGGTCATGGTGTTCTGCGACAGCGGCGCATCCATCGGCTTGCCGTACCAGACGTTGGTCATGCCGTGGCGCGGAAAGAACTTGGGCACCGTCTGCTCGCGGAACCGCTTGTGCAGCGCATCGAGCTTGCCGTCGGCCGCCGTGTAGGTGCGCAGCTCGAACACGCGGTTGCCCTGGGCGAAGGCCACCGGCTCGCCCGGCACCAGTCCCCGCAGCGCAAAGCCAGCCGCAAACGCCGCAGCCAGCGCCACGGTCACCGCCATCTTCTTCGTCATCGCACTCTTCCTCCGCGGGCCGCCTGAAGGCGGCCCCTGCTTCCGAATCGTCAACCGACTACGTCGGGCAGCTTCACTTGCGCGTCGGGCCCAACGACCGTGGTCCACTCGCGCACCTTCCAGCTCCTCACGAGGCCGTTCTGGACATAGGGATCGGCCTTGGCAAAGGCCTCGGCCGCGGCCGGCGAATCGCCCCGGAACAGTAGCACGACACCCTCGGGCGGATTCAGCGCGCCGCCGAGCACGAGCTCACCGCGCGCGGCGGCGTCACGAGCCAGGCCGATGTGCGCGGCGCGCAGCGGCGCGCGCCGGGCGACATAGTCGTCCACGACGTCATACATGAGGAGGTAATGCACCGGAACGGGCTCCTTTGGGACGGGCTGACACGGCCATGCGGCACGTGGCCGAGCCCGCCCATAGTATCAACGCCGCCGCGCCGTCCCCGTCCGGTTTCGTCGGATAATCGGGCTCACGCGGCCGGTCACAGGGCGGCAAGGGAGACGACGTGCTGACAACGACGAGACGGATTCACTGGCGGGCGATCGTTCTGACGGCCGGCCTCACCGCAGGATGCGGCAGCGGCAGCTTCGGTTGCAGCGGGGGCTCTCTGCCTGGCACGAGCGCGCCGGCGCCCGCGGCGGCCGCGGCGCCAGCGGCCGACCGCAAGTACTTCCTCGAGGCGGTGGACGACGCGGCGGTGATCCAGCTCTATGCCGACGGCTTTTCGTCGCTGCCGCTGAAAGAGAAGACGCTCATCTGGCACCTCTATCAGGCCGCGCTGGCCGGACGCGACATCTTCATCGATCAGAAGCACCGCAACGCGCTCGAGATGCGGGCGCTCATCGAGGCGGTCGTGGCGCATCCGCAGGGCGTCGATCCCGCAACGCTCGCGCAGGTGCACCGGTACGCCAAGCTGTTCTGGATCAACAACGGACCCTACAACAACCTCACCGCGCAGAAGTTCGTCATGCAGTTGCCGCCGGCCGCCTTCGCCACCGCCGTCAAGGCGGCGGTGACTGGCGGAGCCGTGGTGACGCCGCCCGTTGGCGAATCGATCGACGCGATGCTGACGCGGCTCAACCCGATGTTCTTCGACCCCGCCGTCGATCCCATCGTCACCGCCAAGACGCCGCCGCCCGGCAAGGACATCCTGAGCGCCAGCGCCAACAACCTCTATTCCGGCGTCAGCCTCGCCGATCTGAAGGGGTTCACCGAGAAGTACGGCCTGAACTCCCGGCTGGTCAAGCAGCCGAACGGCACGCTGGTGGAGGAGGTGTACCGCGTCGGGGGGCGCTACTCGAAGGAGATCACCGAGATCGTCAGGCACCTCGAGGCCGCGATCCCGTATGCCTCGGAGCCGATGGCCAACGCGCTGCGGGCACTGGTCGCGTTCTACCGCAGCGGCGAGAAAGCCGACCGCGAGAAGTACGACATCGCCTGGGTGAACGACAAGGCCTCCGCCGTGGACACGATCAACGGCTTCATCGAGGTCTACCTCGACGCGCGCGGCGTGAAGGGCGGCTGGGAAGGCCTGGTGTTCTACGTCAACCCGGAGAAGACCGAGCGCATCCGCAAATTCGCCGACAACGCGCAGTGGTTCGAGGACCGCATGCCGTACGACGAGAAGTTCCGCAAGCCGATGGTGAAGGGCATCGTGGCCAACGCCATCGACGTCGTGGTCGAGACCGGGGACTCGGGCCCGGTGACGCCCATCGGCATCAACCTGCCCAACGATCAGGCGATCCGCGAGCAGCACGGCAGCAAGTCGGTGTCGCTGAGCAACGTCGGCGAGGCCAGCGACAAGGGCACGCCGGGCACGATGCGGAACGAGTTCTCGTGGGCACCCGAAGAAGCCGAGCGCAGCCGGATGCACGGCTCGCTCGCGGGCGAGCTGCTCACCGACATGCACGAAGTGATCGGACACGCCTCGGGCCGCCAGGCCGACGGCTTCAAGGGCTCGCCGCAGGACGCGATCAAGCAATACTTTTCCGCGCTCGAGGAAGGCCGTGCCGATCTCGTCGGGCTGTACTTCATCGCCGATCCGAAGCTCGCCGAGCTCGGCATCGTGCCGGCGGCCGAGCAGGACGCGATCGCCCGCACCCAGTACGAGGCCTACACGCGCAACGCCCTCACGCAACTGCGCCGGGTACGGCGCGGCACGCAGATCGAAGAAGACCACATGCGCAACCGGCAGATGGTGGTGAAGTGGCTGATGGCCAACACCAAGGCGATCGAGGTGCGGCAGCGCGACGGCAAGACCTACTACGTGATGGCGGACGCCAAGGCGTTCCGCGACGGCGTCGGGCGCCTGCTCGCCGAGGTGCAGCGCATCAAGTCCACCGGCGATTTCGCCGCCGCCAAGGCGCTCTTCGACGCCCATGGCATCCACTTCGACGCAAAAGTGCGCGACGAGGTCGTGGCCCGGGTCGAGTCGCTGAAACTACCGTCGTACACCGGCTTCGTGATGCCAAAGCTGACGCCGGTGACCGACGCCAGCGGCGCGGTCACGGACGTCACCGTGTCGTACCCGTTGGACCTGACGGCCCAAATGCTGGAATACTCAGGCGCCAAGAAGTAGTGGCTTGATGTTAGGGAGGCTGCTCATGCGACGCGTCTTGGCTTTCGTCTCCGCCGCGGTTGTCGGCTTCGCCGTGCCGGTCATGGCCCAGGGACAGCAGGATTTCTCGAAGGTCGAGATCGTCACGACCAAGATCTCCAACAACTTCGTCGCCCTCGACGGGCAGGGCGGCCGCATCGGCGTGCTGTACGGGCCGGACGGCATCTTCATGGTGGACTCGCAGTTCGCCCCGCTCGGCGACAAGATCGTCGCCGCCATCCGCAAGGTGTCGGACCAGAAAATCAAGTTCCTGGTCAACACCCACGTGCACGGCGACCACACGGGCGGCAACGAGAACATCGGCAAGCTGGGCGCGACGATCATCGCCCGGCCGATGCTGAAGGAGCGCCTGATCAAGCCCAATCCGCCGGCGGGCGGCGGCGCCGCGCCGCCCTCGGCGCCCGCGGCGGCCCTGCCGGCCTATACCCCCGACAGCCTGACGCGGATGACGCTGGACGGCGAAACCATCGATCTCATCCCGCTGCCGCAGGCGCACACCGATGGCGACACGGCGGTGAGGTTCGAGAAGAACGACGTGCTGATGACCGGTGACGTCTACCGCTCGGTCGGCTTCCCCAACATCGATCGCACCAGCGGCGGGTCGCTGAAAGGCATGCTGGCGGCGTTCGACACGCTGATCGCGGCAGCGGGCCCGAATACGAAAGTGCTGCCGGGCCACGGCCCAATCACCAACCGCGCCGGCATGATCGCGCACAAGCGGATGGCGATCGCCCTGCGGGATCAGGTGGCGAAGATGATGGCCGAGGGCAAGACGCAGGAGCAGATCGTCGCGGCGAAGATCACCAACGCGTATGAGAAGCAGACCGGCAACGCCGCCGGCACCGGCGACCGCTTCATCAACCAGCTCTACGCCGAGCTCAAGGCCGCTTCTTAGGGCAGGTAGGTCGGGTAAGTCAGGTAGGCCGGGTGGGACTATGCAGAGCAGGCGTTTTACCTACCTGGCCCACCTGACTCACCTGACCCACCTGACCTGTTAACGCGGCTCTCCGGCCAGCGCGCGGCGCGGTTCGGGAGCAGCCGGCGCGCCACGCGCAGCGCCTTCAGGACGCGCGGCAGCCGCCGCGCGTCGGCCTCGCTCCACGACAATCCATACAGGCTGCGGATCTCGTCCGGCAACCACGCCCGGGTGATGAACCGCATGATCGCGGTCAGCGGCACCGCCAGCGGACCGAGCGGCGGCGACAGCACCGCGCCGCCGACCGCGCGGCCGTCCTGCCCCACCGCCAGCGTGCCCGACGAGTAGACACGCTGCAGACATTCCTGCGCCGCTGCCCAGGTGGTGGGCACTGCGTCCGGCCGGGCGCCGAGCGCAACCGCGACCCAGGCCGACTCGGTGCAGTACGCGTCGCGTTCCGCCGCGGACAGCGGCTCCAGCAACGCGTCGTGCGCCAGCACCATCGAGTCGAGCAGCGTGACGTGCACCCAGAGCACGAGGTCCGGGTCCTCGGCAGAGTAGCGGGTCCCGGCCGGAAATCGACCGACCGTCTCGCGCAGTGTGCCGCGCACGCGGTAATGGATCGCGAGGATGCCGTCGATCGCGTCGGCCTGCTCTTCCCGGTCGCCGAACGACAGTGCGAGCATCGCCTGCACCGTCTGCCAGAGGCGGTGCACGGCGGCGAAGCCGCCG
>DATMDI010000542.1:0-9475 GCA_035557875.1 Vicinamibacterales bacterium | reverse complement strand
GGGGGATACACCAGCTGATTGGTGAGCGGCGCGCGCAGCCGCCCCTTCCAGGTGACCGGCTCCTGTTTCAGCAGCTCTGCGAACAGGTTCAGGTTCTCTTCGAAGTGCTCCTCGTAGTTGGCCAGGTCGTAGCCGAACAGCGGAAACGATTCGGTGAACGATCCGCGGCCGACGATGACTTCCGCGCGCCCATTCGACAGCGCGTTGAGCGTGGAGAACCGCTCGAACACCCGCACCGGATCGTCGGAGCTGAGCACCGTGACGGCGGAGCCGAGGTGAATCCTCGAAGTGCGGGCCGCGATGGCCGCGAGCACTACTTCCGGGGCCGACACGGCGAAATCCGGCCGATGGTGCTCCCCGACGCCGATAAAGGCGAGACCCACCTGATCGGCGAGTTCCCCTTGGAGAACGAGGTTGCGGAGCGACTGCGCCTGCGACAGCGGCTGGCCGTCAGGGCCTGCCGTGACGTCACCGAAGGTATCCAGCCCCAGTTCGATCGTTTGTGCCATGTGTAACTTCACATTATTCCACGGCCGTGTTTACACACGGCCGAGCCTGGGGCCCGGCAGGTGTGCACGGATGGCCTGGCACCCGTCGTGCACTGTGGAAAGGGATGCCGCTCAGGCGGCGCCGGAGGCTCAACCATGACCTGGAAAGACAAACTCGAGATCGGCTTGAAGGAGGACGCGCCGTACCGCAAGGACAACCTGCCGGAGAAGCAGGTACGCGGGCCGGAGATCCCGGCCGGCGAGGGCCGGTCGCCGATCGTCCCGGCCGCGGCGGGCGACGTGAACAAGATCGGCCAGGCCCACGGACGGCCGAAGCGCATCCGCAAGAAGTTCGTGCCGCCCGCTGAGAGCTGAGATCCGCTCCGGTGCGTGTCAGGCGGGTGTGAAGACCCGCCTCTACGTACCGGCCCCACCCGCCTAACCCGCGCCTAAAAGCGCGCCAGGTAAGAGGCTTTGAAAAAGAAGGCGCGGGCGGTCGTTTGATAGGGCGTCGCCTCGATGCCCTCCCAGAGCGCACCGTAGCCGGCGTACGCCACCGTCCCGGGCATGAGCTCGTACGAGGCCAGGAAGTCGCCGAGCACGCGGCGCCGCGAACTGTCGTAGTTCGTGATCGCCCGAATCAGGAAGTGCGGCGTGAACTGATAGGTATTCCGCAGGTTGAGGACGTGGACGTCGAACACCTTCTCTCCCGTCGTCTCCCGCTCGAAGTGCACGAACCGGTAGTTCAGGCTGTGATTGAATTTCGCGCTGGGCTGTAGTCCGACGCGGGCGCCGAGCACGCGCTGCCAGCCTTGAAAGGGCGCCACCGCATCGTAGAAAATCGCCGGCCCCGCGTTGTAGCTGCCGGCGAGATTGAGCCAGTTCGTCACTTGCGCACCGCCGTCGGCGAAGGCGCGGCCCACCTCGAACCGCTGTTGGGCGAACGTCTCGTGCCCGCGCATCATGTCCACGCGCAGATAGCCGGAGCGCGTGAAATTGAACCGCAGCGCCGGCAGCACCCACAGCTCGCTACCGCCTTGCCCGCGATCCTCGGCTGTCTGCACCCAGAGGAACGGGTTCACTCGCTTGATCCAGGCGAAGCGCTTCTCGGGATAGAAGTTGATCGCCTGGTATTGCCAGCCGCGGGTGATGCCGACGCGGTTGACGAACGCGGTGTCCATGCGGAAGCCCGTGTCGTAGTGCTCGGCCTGGCCCGCCACCGAATAGCGGCGCGTCTCCCAGTTGTACGACAGCTGCCCGCCGGTACCGTTCGAGTCCCTTCCCGCCGCGTCGGACGAGTCGGTGTGGATGATGTTGCCGTTCCACCGGAAGTTGGCGCCGTGCCTCAGCGCGAAATCGGCGGCCACGGTGCGGTTGTGATCCTGCCGGAACTCGGTATCGGTGACGAGCGCACCGACGTACTGAGCGTTGCCGAAATTCCGCACCGCACGGCCGATGCCGTACACCTGTGCTGCATTCGGAGCAACCGACGCGTCCGGGGCGATGAGGGTGCCGTAGGTGTAGCGGCCGGAGGTTCCGGTGAGTTTGATGCCGGCCAGCGGGTCCACGATCCGCCGCGTGTGGACCGCCGTGCGCATCGTCGCGTCGCCGTTGGTACCGGCCAGGTTGAACAGGCCGAGGCCCTCCATGAAGAACGGCCGCTTCTCGCTGAAGAAGATCGGAAAGCGATTGTTCACCTCGACTTCGAACGCATCGCTCTCCACCTGGCTGAAGTCCGGGTTGACGGTGGCGTCGAGGGTCACCGTGGAGGTGATGCCGTATTTGACGCTGGCGCCGAAGTCGGCCTTGCGGCGCGACGCCTGCCACGGCTGGCCTGCCACGCGTGTGTCGTTGCGCGACACGGTGGCGCTCGGGATCACTTCGAAGAGACGCGGCTGGTGCAGCTCGCCGAACGAGAGCTGCGCGTGGTTCTCGAAGACCCACTCCCCCGGCGGCATCGCCGGCCACGACCACGACGTGCCCATGCGGCTGTTCCGGCGATAGAACAGCACGCCCATCCGCACGTCGGACCCGCCGTGGAAGCGGATGCTCTCGAGGGGCACGCGCAGTTCCACTGTGTAGCCGTCGGCGTCCACTTTGCCGGCGCTCTGCCACACCCAGTCCACCGCGGAGTCCTCGTTGCTGCTCTGCAACGCATCCATCTGGATGCCGCTCGGGTTGACGAACATGTGGTACGCGATCTGTCCGGCGCGACTCGAATCGAGGCTCACCCCCACCCAGTCGTCGCTCCACACGTTGTCGCGGCGGCTGATCGTGGTGCGAATCTTGTCGGGCTCGGCGTCGAGCGCCTTGAAGGCGAAATAGATCGCCTTGCTGTCGTAGGCCACCCAGACGTTGGTGTGCTGCTGCTCGGCCTCACCGCGCAGCGGGTTGTACGACATCCAGGGGTCGAGCGCCTGGGGCTCCATGGCCCAGGCCTCGTCGTCGAGCACGCCATCCAGCTTGGGGGGCGTGGTCACGAGACGGGCCTGCAGGTCGCGCGGCTTCGCCGCCGCCTGCGCCGCCCCCGGGCGCGGGGCCGACAGCAGCAGCGCGACGGCGAGAACGGCCACGACGGCCAGTCTCTGAATCACGATTCCTCCGGCGGAGCGCTCACGGTGCCTTAGACGGACCGAGCGGCAGACCCGTTCGGGCCGCCCTCCATCATCGGGGGAATACCGCGACGGCGCGGGGAGGTTACAGGCCGGACGCCCGGGCCGACAGCGACGCTTCGTCCGGGGAGGCGCAGTCGTGCAGGTATTTCGAGGATGCCAGCCAGGCAGGGTCCGGGTAGTAGGCGAAAATCAGGCCGCGCCCCTTGACCGTGTCGATGACCTCTCGCGCGATGCCCTCACGGAGGGCCGGGCAGCCCCAACTGCGGCCGAGACGACCCTTGGAGCGCGCGATTTCGTCGCTGACGTAAGGCGCGCCGTGCATCACGATGGCGCGCGTGTAGGCCAGGTCGTTGTAGCCCTCGTCGAGCCCGTGCAGCCGCAGCGAGTAACCGTTTCTCCCCTCGTAGGTGTCTTCGGTGCGGAACAGCCCCAGGCTCGATTGATGGCTTTCGGGCTGGTTCGAAAACGCCTTCGCCAGGTTCGCGCCAGTTCCCCGGCCGTGCGCCACCAGTTCCTCATAGAGACGCGTTCGCGTGCGCACGTCGAAGACCCACAGCCGCTTTTTCGTGGACGGCCGCGAGTAGTCGATGACGGTGAGGGTCGCGAGATCCTCGACGTCACCCGAGCGCACCGCGCAAGACGCGGCGCCCAGCGCCAGATTGAAGATTTCCCGGCTGAGGCCTCCGAGAGCCGCGGCGGGCCACGCCTCAACCGAGAACACCGAGGCCGCCGCCGTGGGCGTTGGGCGGGATGCGGCCAATGGCGGATCAACGAGCGCGGCCAGCAACACGACGAACAGGCCGGCTACGACGCACGTGCGGGGGAACACGCGTCAAGTGTAACCGCCCGGTCGCCCGTGAGCCAACCTACTCGGCCGAGCTTGACACCTTCACGCGGCCACGTGCGGCCGGGCTGCCGCTCTGCTTGGCGTCGTACTCGTACACGTCCGGGAACGTCCGCACGCCGCCGGCGCCGTCGGGCCAGGCAGTGAAGTAGGCGATGTGGACCGGCAACTTCTCCTTCATCGCCACGTGACGTTCCTCACCCTGGTGCATGGCCGCCTGAATGCGCGCGTCGTCCCACTGTGGATCGCCGCGCAATAGATACGCCGCCAGCGCGTCAGGCTTCTCCAGCCGGACACAGCCGTGACTGAAGGCGCGGCCCTCGCGGGCAAACAGCGCGTCGGCGGGTGTGTCGTGCAGATACACGTCGTACGAATTGGGAAAGAGGAACTTGACGTGGCCGAGCGCGTTGCCCGGGCCCGGCTTCTGCCGGAACGCCAGCGCCTTGATCGCATCGGGATCGTCCCAGTCCACTGACGCCGGGTCGACGACGCTGACCCCGTCCTCGCCGCGGCGCAGAATCTCCATGTTGTTGCGGGACAGGAAACGGGGGTCGCGCGCGGCCGCCGGTGCGGTTTCCCCTTCGGCGATGCTGTCGGGCACGTTCCAGTACGGACTGAAGACGATGGTCTCCATCTGGCCGCTGAAGACCGGCGTCACCCGGTCAGGTTTGCCGACGACCACTTTCATCTCGAGTACCGGCTGACCTTTCTCGCGCACGGCCATCTGGAACGCCGGGATGTTGACCAGGATGTGGCGCGCCCCGAGATCGTCGGGGAGCCAGCGCCAGCGTTCGAGGTTAAGCGCCAGGAGGCGAACGCGTTCGTCGCCCGTGTCGGCGCCGTCGCCCAGTTGCGCGCGGAGCGCCGCCAGTGCGGCCTGCAAGGCCGCGTACTCCGGATGCACCGGACGAATCGTGTCGAGCCATCCGTCCAAACCCTTCGCATCGGTTGCGCTCGCCAGCGTGGCGACGAGGTCCGGCGGCGTGCGCGCGGCCTTCCAGCGCCGGTCGATCGACCCTGGGCTGGTGCGGCCCACGGCCACATCGCGGGCGAGCGTCAGGAGTGTCGCGGTGATCCGCACGTCGAGGCGCGCGATCCGCGCCACGTCGCCGCCGAGCGTCTCGTCGATCGACTGCTTCGAGGCGAGCAGGCGTGGCAGATCGGCATCGTCGTAACTGGCGGCGCCCAGCCCGTGGGCCGGCGCACGCTGTACTACCCGCAGCGCGGCCGCGGCCTGTTCTCCATCGCCGTCGCCTACCCAGCGCGGCGCGTACATCCGCCCCGCGTAGAACCGCTGCACGTCCCCCCAGATGTCCGTCGGAACCGGCGACGATGGGGCGGCCGCGATGAAGTGCTCGATCTCAGTGGCGACCTGCGGCGCGCGGTCTCCGCCTCCGCAGGCGGTCAGTACGAGCGCCGCGAACCCGGCAAGCGCACCCAGCAGTCGACGAGAACGCGCAGCACCCATGCTCTGAACCTTAGAGCAAGGAGCGAGCCATGGCGCGGCGGCCGCCGCGGGAGAGAACCTCAACGGTGCTCGACCGCTGTAAACAGCGCGTCTTCGCGCCCTTTACGGCCAATGGCCCAGGTTCGCCAGCCAACCGCGACGATGGCATCCGGCCGCAACGACGGCCGAACTTTCAAAGCCAGGGCTCATGCGGCCGCTTTGGCGCACAATACCTCCCGCATGCCGACGACGCGCCGCGACTGCCTCAAGCACCTGCTCGCGCTGGGCGTCTCGTGCGCGCCGGCGGGCCTCGCCGCGGGCGCCGATCCCGACGTGCCGGCGGCCGGCATCGGCCGCGGCATCCGCCATCTCTCCTACAGCGATCAGAACGGACGGCCCGACGGCGTGCAGGTGATGCTGAACCGCGGCCATGTCTACGTCGGGCACATGTTCAGCGACGGCGTGACGATCCTCAATGCGGCCGACCCGCGCCGCCTCACGCCGGCCGGGTTCTTCACCGCCGGCACCAACACGCGGACGCATCACCTGCAGGTGTCCGACGACCTGCTGCTGCTGGCCAACGGCGCCAACATCGTCGCCATGCAGTCGTACGACGACCTGCGCGGCTACTTCGAGAACACGCTCGCCGACAGCATCACCAACCGGAAGAAATTCCGTTCGGGCCTGAGCATCCACGACATCTCGCGTCCGGGTGAGATGCGCGAGATCGCCTTCCTCGAGATGCCCGGGTTCGGCATCAACCGCCTGTGGTGGACCGGCGGCCGCTACGCTTACGTGGCCGCGCACTTCGACGGGTTCACCGACCACATCCTCTGCATCGTCGACCTGCAGACGATCACGAAGCCCGAGATCGTCTCGCGCTGGTGGCTGCCGGGCATGCACCGCGCCGGCGGCGAAACGCCGGTCATGCCCAAGGGCAAACGCGCCGCGCTCCACCACATGATCGTCGCCGGTAATTTCGGCTACGGCGCCTGGCGCGATGCGGGCTTCACGATTCATGACCTGAGCGATCCCGCGCGGCCGAAGCTGCTCGCCCATCTGAACTGGTCGCCGCCGTTCCCCGGCGGCACCCACACGCCGCTGCCCTTGCCAGGGCGGCAACTGGTCGTGGTAGCCGACGAGGCCAACGCGGAGCGCTGCGCCAAGGGCACGTTTCACAGCTTCATCGTCGACGTGCGCGAACCCGCCAATCCGGTGCCGATTGCGACGCTGCCGACGCCGTCCGGCCGCGACTTCTGCGGGCTCGGCACGTTCGGGCCGCACAACCTGTATGAGAATCGTCCCGCCGGCCTGCAGAGCGAAACCACGATCTTCGCCACCTACAACAACGCCGGCGTGCGGGTGTTCGACATCGCCAACCAGTTCGCGCCGCGCGAGATCGCCTCGTGGGTACCGCCCGCGCCGGCCAAGCTGATCGACCCCCGGCCCAACGTCGCCAGGGCGGCCAAGAGCGCGGACCTGTTCGTCACGCGCGACGGCCTGATCTACGTCAGCGACTGGAACGCCGGGCTCAACGTTCTGGAGTACCAAGGCTAGAGGAGGAGCATGATGCAGGCAGGTTGGTCGGCGGTCGCCATCACGGTAGTGGCCCTCACAGGAGCGGTGCTCGCGCAGCAGCAGCCCGCCCCGGGGACGGCCACCGTCCTCCCGTCGGTGCCGGCCCGCGAGCCGGCGTGGGCGTTTCCGGTGCAGGCCGGGACCCTGCCGCCCGAGCCGCCGGGGCCGAAGTCGGTCGAGGGGAGCACGAAGCAGTACACCCCGCCGCAGATCGACGATCTGCTCAACCCGCCCGACTGGTTCCCCGAGGCGCACCGGCCGGCGCCGGGCATCGTGCAGAAGGGCCACGGCGGTGCGCTGGCCTGCGGGGCCTGTCACCTGATGTCAGGCTTCGGACACCCCGAGTCGGCCGACCTCACGGGCTTCACCGCCGACTACTTCGTGCAGCAGATGAACGACTTCAAGGCCGGCACGCGCAAGGACTACGCGCGCATGAACGGCATCGCGAAGGAGCTCTCGGACGAAGAGATCCGTCAGGCCGCCGAGTGGTTCGCGTCGCTACCGCGCGGCAAGTTCGTGCGTGTGGTCGAGGCGGCGATGGTCCCCAAGACGTTCATCGGCCAGGGCCGCATGCGCTTCATCGATCCGAACAACGCCGGGATGGAGCCGATCGGCGCCCGCATCATCATGCTGCCCGAGGACCAGACCAAGGCGCGGCTGCGCGATCCACGTTCGGGCTTCGTCGCTTACGTGCCGCCCGGCAGCCTCGCGAAAGGGCGCGCGCTCGTGGAGGGCGGCGGCGGCAAGACCGTCGCGTGCAACATCTGCCACGGCGACGGGATGAAGGGGCTCGCGAACGTGCCGCGGGTCGCGGGGCTGCACCCGATCTACGTCGCCCGCCAGCTGCACCTGTTCAAGGACGGTGGCCGCAGCGGACCCGACGCGCCGCTGATGAAGCGGCCGGTCGCCGCGCTGACCAACGACGACATCCTGAACATCTCGGCGTATCTCGCGTCGCTGCCACCGAACTAGGGCGGGTAAGGCGGGTAGGGCGGGTGGGGCTAGCAGGGAAGAATGCCCGCTTGCGAACGTCCTCCCGACCCGCCTTACCCGCCTTAGTTCGGTTCGCTGGACATCGCCTGCGGCCACGTGCTCCATCCCGACCCCATGCCATAAGGCACGGGGTGGAGCACCGACTCCACCGGGCCGATGAGGCCGCTCTCGATCTTGAAGACTTCGGCGATCTGCCACGTCCACGGAACGCTCGGGCCCGACTCGACTTTGCGCCCGTCGGCCAAGGTGCCGTAGCGCGCGTCTCCCGACGCGTTGTCGAAGAACGCGAAGGCGAACGCGAGACCGCGCTCCGGATCGACCAGCACGAAGCGCCGGTCGCGAATGCGCGTCACGTAGTGGAACACGCCGCTCTCGAACTGCTGCCGGCAGCCTGAGCGCTGGCGCGGTGGGCCGCTCGCAGCCATCGCCGCCGCCAGCTCCGGCCCTACGACCACCGCCGGATCGCCTGCCGTCACCGCGCCGTTCTCGAGACGGGCGCACGTGTCGGCGATCGGATAGCGGCCCTTGCCGTCGTTGCGTTCGATGCCCGAGAAATACAGGTTGGCGATCCGCACCAGGTCGGCGCGAGAGTGCCGCGCGGCGCCAGGAACCGCCTGGGTCCAGACCGCCCGCGGCGTGCCGATCGTGTCGAGGCTCTTCGCGGCCGCTTCGTTGCGAATGACCAGCGTCTCGATCTCGGTGACGCGTCGATCGCGGACTTTCAACCGGACGACGAGAATCGCCGGCGTGTCGGCCTCGCGCACGGTGCCCATCAGCACCGCCTGGCCGGCTTCGACGTCGGCGAGGCGCAGCGCGTAGCGGCCGCGACCGGTGGCCGTGTGCCACAGGCCATCGCCCAGTTCGAGCCGCTGACCGTTTTCAGTGAAGACGGTGCCGGGCGCGACGGTCAGCCGCGATGGCGCTCGCGCGGCAACGGCGTCCACGTAGGCGTCGAGCATGGATTCCAGACAGCCGCGATCGCACGCCGCGTTCTGTGCGGATGCGCCGGAGGCCACCCACAGCACTGCGAGTGCGAGCCCGAGCAGGCCCCTCGAGCGGCCTACCCGACCTACCCGACCCACCTGACCCACCTGACCCACCTCGCGCCACATCTTACTGTCGCCTCGAGACGCCACGGTTCCCGCGCCCCGGGGCCTCCCCCGTGGCGCCCGGCCCGGCTCCGTGCGATCCTTTTAAGATGTCCCGACTTACCTGGTTCGTGTGTGCGATGACCCTTCTGATTGCGAGCGGCTGCGGCTCGGACTCACCGTCGAGCCCGAGCGGGCCGCCGCCGCCCCGTGCCGAATTCACCCAGACTGATCTGCGGGTCGGCACCGGCGCCACGGCCGCCAACAGCCGGCTGCTGACCGTGAGCTACACCGGCTGGCTGTTCGACCCGACGAGACCAGAACAGAAAGGGACTCAGTTCGATTCGGGACCGGCATTCCAGTTCACACTGGGCGCCGGGCGCGTGATTAGCGGCTGGGACCAGGGTGTCCTCGGCATGCGG
>DATMDI010000541.1:0-4411 GCA_035557875.1 Vicinamibacterales bacterium | reverse complement strand
CGAAACGACGTTGAGCCCGGTGACCGCGGTCCATCGCGCGAGGATCTCGTCCACCGTCACGTTGCTGGCATCGAGGGTCACCAGGCCGCCGTCGATGCGCAGCGTGAGGTGCTGCGCGTCGGCGCCGCGAGTGGCACCGAGCACACCAATGACGGAAAACGAGACGATCAGGGCGCAAATTTTCATAGTTTCACTGGAACGGTGGTGCCGGACGCGCGATTTTACTGCGGTGCGTCCGGAGCCTGCAGAATCCCATACAAGGACAAGGCCATTGCCGTCTCGCTCCTCGTGTGGGTGAAACGTGTCGGCCATCCCAGGAGAATCCCAGGCCTCGTCATTGGTCTGCCGGCCGGCCGTGATGCCTCACTTCGGCGTCGCGAACCGATCCAGAAGTCCTTTCAGACGTCCCTCGACTTCGTTGCGCAGCCCGCGTTTCAGCGCGGACGCCGTGTCGATGGTCACGCGCGGGGTTTCGAGCGTGCCGCGCACCGTCGCAGGCAGCACGACCCGGCTGCCTTCCCGCGTATAGCGCCGGAGGTCGTTACCGGCCTGCGCCGAAAGCGCCTCCGAGAGCGAGATGTCGAACCGGCCGTCGAGCGCCTTCGTGGCAGTCGCGAGCGTTCCCGAGCCCGCCAGATCCACGTCGCGGGAGTGGAGCGCGAGGGCGTCGGCGCGAAAGACCTGCTCTTGCAGCACGAACTGCAGGTCGAGCGTGTCGAAGTCGTCGCTGGGCGGTGGCGCATCGGCCGCCGGCTTCCCGAAGAACACGACGACGGTGCGCACCAGGCCCAGACGGCGGATCGTGCCCTTGGCGATCTGCGCTGTACCGGTGCCGCGGGCGCCAGCGAGCACCGCGGCGACGTCGCGCCCGGCGCCGCTGAACGTACCGGCGCCGGTGAGCGTTCCGGTGATCGTGTCGGGGACGTTGCCGAAGGCCGCCAGTTGCGCCACGTCCAGGCCGCTGAGCCGCGCGCGCAGCGTCGCGCTGAGGGTGGCGCCCAGACGGGCCGTGAGCGATCCTTGGTAGCGTCCGCCGAACAGCTGGAACGTGAGTGGCGACATCGACACGCGGTCGCCTTCGGCCTGCACGTCGGCTGCGAACTGGCGCACCTCCACGCCGCCGGCGCTGGCGGTTTCAGCGCTGATGCGGGCGGCGATGCGCGTCGGCGGGCCGGCCGTGGCGCGGGCGCCGGGCGCTGCCGGCGGCGGACCGAACGCGTCGGCGAGGGCGATCAGTTCGTCTACGTCGAGCCGGTTGGCCGAGGCGCGCAGCATCGCGTCAACGCGCGGCTCGAGCGTCACGACGCCTTCGGCGCGGATTGACGTTTTTCCCGATTCGACGGTAGCGCTGCGCACGGTGAGACGCGCGCCGTCGAACGAGGAATCGCCCGACACGACGAGCTCGCGTCCGCGGCTGACGATACGCACTTCGTCGAGGCTGATGGAGTTGATCGACTCGATGGTGAACGCAAACGATCCGGCCGGAGCCGCGTCTTCTCCCGTGGTCGGGATCTCGAACGGCAGCGGCAGCTCGAGCCGCGTGTCGCCGATCCGGATCGCGGCGTCGGCGATGCGCCGCTTCAGGAGCGCCATGAGCTCGGTCGACACGCCGACCTCCCCCAGCGTGAGCCGCACGGGCCGACCGACCGTCACGGTCCGAAGCGTGAGGCCCGGCCGCGGCCAGAACCGCGCTCTCACCGACGCGATTTGGACGGGCTGCCCGAGCCACGCCGCCGCCTGTTGTTCGAGCGCGACGCGGATGCCGTCGTTCGCGAGGAACCAGTAGAGCGCTCCCGCCGCGACGGCCACGAGCGCCAAGAGGCTGGCCATCGCGTACAGCAGGAGGCGGCGAATCATCGAAAAAAGCCTATAACAGGATGGTGCCGGAACTGCCAGATGTCGATCTCTACGTACACGCGTTGCGGCCGCGGATCGTGGGGCAGACGATTCGCCGCGTGCGCCTGGCGGCACCGTTTCTCCTCCGGTCCGTCGAGCCGCCCCTGTCGGCCGTCGAGGGACGCGCGGTCGAGGAGGTGTCGCGCCTCGGCAAGCGCATCGTGATCGACGCCGGCGCCGAGCTGTATCTCGTCATCCACCTGATGATCGCCGGCCGCTTCCGCTGGAGGCCGCCGGACACCAAGGTGCCGGGCAAGGTCGGGCTCCTGGCGCTCGAATTCGATCACGGCACGCTGATCCTGACCGAGGCTGGATCGAAGCGCCGCGCGTCGTTGCACGTAGTTCAGGGGCGCGCCGCCCTGACGCAGCACGATCCGGGCGGGATCGAAGTGCTCGAGGCGCGGTTGGAGGAGTTCGCGCAGGCGCTGCGCCGAGAGAACCACACGTTGAAGCGCGCCCTGACTGATCCGCACGTATTCAGCGGCATCGGCAACGCCTACTCGGACGAGATCCTGCACGCGGCGCGGCTCTCCCCGTTCAAGCAGACGCAGAGCATCGGCGACGACGAAGTGGCGCGTCTCTTCGAGGCCGTGCGCACGACGCTCGTCGGCTGGTCGACGCGGCTGCGCGAGGAGACCGGCGCCGGCTTTCCCGAGAAGGTCACCGCCTTCCGCGAGGGGATGGCCGTGCACGGCCGCTACCGGCAGCCCTGCCCGGTGTGCGGCTCGCCCGTGCAGCGAGTCGTCTACGCCGCCAACGAAGCCAACTACTGTGCCACCTGCCAGACCGGCGGCCGGCTGCTCGCTGATCGCTCGCTGTCGCGTCTGCTGCGAGACGACTGGCCCCGGACTCTGGAGGAGCTGGAGAGGAAGAGGAAGGCTTGAGAGCCTATGGGCTTTATCATTCGGCGCATGCGCCGGGCGTTCCTTGTCGCCGCGATTGTGTGCGGTCTTCTCTCTGCGCGGCCCGACGCGCAGGCCGATTCGGAATTGCGCTTTGGCGGCGACGCCGAGGGGGGCGCGCCGTTCATGGAGGCCGATCCGAACGACCCTTCGCGGGTCGTCGGCTTCGAGGTGGATGTCGCCGCACTGCTCGCGGCGGGCCTGGGCCGCACGCCGCGGTTCGTGCAAGTCGGGTTCGCCACCCTCGATCCCGCCGTCGCGCGCGGCGACTTCGACATCGGGCTGAGCGGCCTCGAGGACCTTCCGGGCCGTCGCGCCCGGCTCGCCGTCACCGTCCCGTACTACGAGTTCCGTGAAGTGCTGACGGTGCGCCAGAGCGACGCGGCCCGCCTCACGTCGCTCGCCGCCCTGGGCGGCCGCCGGGTGGCGACGCTCGGCGCGACGCTGGCGGCCGACATCCTCGACCGCGCCCGCGCGGAGTACGGCGTGGTGCCGGTGATCTACGAAGATGACGTCCATCCCTACTCCGACCTGGCGGTCGGCCGCGTGGACGCCGTGCTGCTCGACGCGGTGCTTGCCGAGCGCGGCGTTTCGCGCAATCCGGGGCTCATGAACCAGCCCGCCGGCATGGGTGTCGGTCATTACATCGGGATCCTCGCGCTCGAGAACGCCGCGCTGCGCGACCGCATCGACGGGCTGCTGCGGGCGGCGATGCAGGATGGCCGGCTCGAAGCGATCTTCCGCAAGTGGCGCATGTGGAACGACGACCAGCCGCGTCTCTACGCGCGCGTGCTGGCAAACACCTCGTCAGGGTCTCAAGCCCCGGACCCACGCACGGTGGGAGCGGATCCGGACCCAGGCACGACGGGGGCGGGCCCAGCCACCACCGAAGCTGCTCCGGCTCCCGAGTCCGCGGCCGCGGCGACGATCCGCTATCTGCCGGCGCTATTGCGCGCGGCGGTGATCACGCTGCTCCTGTCGTGCGTGTCGATGGCGCTCGCCGTGGCGACGGGGCTGGCAATCGCCACCGGCCGCGTGTACGGAGGGAGGACCCTTCGCGTGCTGCTCACCGGGTGGGTCGAGCTCGTGCGCGGCACGCCGCTGCTGCTGCAACTCTTCGTCCTCTACTTCGGCCTCGAATCGTTCGTGCAGCTGCCCGCGGTGGCCGCCGCGGTCCTCGGCCTGGGGCTGAACTACGGCGCCTACGAAAGCGAGATCTATCGGGGTGCGCTCGAAGCCGTGCCGCCGGGACAGCTCGAGGCGGCGCGCACGCTGGGGCTGAGCGAGTGGCAGGCGCTGCGGCTCGTGCGCGGGCCTCAGGCGTTCACACTGGCGCTGGCGCCGATGACCAACGACTTCGTCGCGCTCCTCAAGGACAGTTCGCTCGTCTCGATGATCACGGTGGTGGAGCTGACCAAGCAGACGTCGATCCTGGCCGCCAACATCGGCAGCTGGTTTCTGCCCGGGCTGCTCTGCGCCGCGATGTATCTTGCGATGTCGCTGCCGCTGGCGCGCCTCGCGCGCCGGCTCGAGCGGCGTTGGGGCCGTGGAGGCCACCTGTGAGCGCGATCACCGTCCGCGACCTGCACGTGACCCGCGGCGACCGGCCGGTG
>DATMDI010000540.1:0-2309 GCA_035557875.1 Vicinamibacterales bacterium | reverse complement strand
TGATGACCACCGTCTGCGGCCGCCTCCCCTGTCGCGTCGGTGGGGGGATTCGAAGCATCGACAAGGCCAGGCAGGTGCTCGACGCGGGCGCGCAAGCGGTGATCGTGAGCTCGTCGCTCTTCCGTGACGGCGCGGTCGATCTCGAGTTCGCGCGGACGCTGGCCGAGGCGATCGGGCGCGACCGCATCATTGGCGCCGTGGACAGCAAGGGCGGACGAGTGGCCATTCACGGCTGGAAGACCGTCCTGCCGGTCACCGCGGTGGACGCCGTCCGCGCACTCGAGCCGTACTGCAGCGAATTCCTCTACACGCACGTCGACAGGGAAGGCATGATGCAGGGCACCGACATGCCTGCCATCCTCGCGGTCGCACACGCGACGACGCGCCGGCTGACCGCCGCCGGCGGCATCACGACGTGGGAGGAAATCGATGCCCTGGACGCTGCCGGGATCGACGCGGTGGTGGGCATGGCCATCTATACCGGCCAGCTGCCATTGCACCGGGCGCACGCCGCCGATTGACCCGGTTCTCGGCCGCCGCGCCTCCGCTCCGCTCACCTCGTTACGGTCATCGGCGTAGTGGGTACGTCGTTCGGCGTACCGCCGCGACGGGCACGTGCGCCCGACGCGACTGGGGCCCGTCACCGCGCGCGTTCGACCCGTCAGCCCCTCGAATCATTTGTAGTCGCCTCGAGTTTCTGTTACGTTCATCAGCGTAACCGTTACGTTATTCGACGTAGCGCGGAGAACAGACGTGGAAAACCCCTTCGTCTACGGCGAGGTGGTCCCGCGGGAGGCGTTTGCCGACCGGGCCATCGAGCTCGACCGCCTGACGAGCGATCTGGGCGCCGGCCAGAAGGTGTTCCTGATTTCGCCGCGGCGCTACGGCAAGTCGTCGCTGGTGCGCCAGGCCCTCGCCGCGCTGGCCAAGCGCGGCGCCCTCACCGTCGAAATCACGGTCAGCAGCTACAGCTCGTACGTGGCTTTTCTCGAAGGCTACGCGCGTGCGCTCGCCGCCGTCGAGTCGAAATGGGAGCGCGCGCGCAGCTGGCTCGCCGAAGTCATCACCTCCACGCGCCCGGAGATTCGCTACGATCCGAAGGAGACCGGCCTGGGGCGGCTCTCGGTCGCGTTCCCCCTGGTGCAGACTCCCCGCGACGTCAGCCGCCTGGCCAACGAAGTGTTCGAGATGCCAGGCAGGCTGGCCACGTATCGCAAGCGGCCGGTGGTCGTGGCGCTCGACGAGTTCCAGGCGATCGACGGCTTCAACGGCGGCAGCGTCGAGCACGCGCTCCGCGCCGCGGCCCAGCACCAGCGTGAGGTCGGCTACGTGTTCGCCGGATCGGAGCCGAGTCTCATGGAGAAGATGATCGGGCCGCGCCGTCCGTTCTACAAAGCCGGTCCCGTCATGCGGCTCGAGAAGATCCCGGCCGACGAGTTCGCCGAATGGATCGAGACACGCTTCTCGAAGAGCGGCATTCGACCCGAACCGGGGCTCGGCGCCGCCATCGTGGACCTTGCCGGCAATCTGCCCTACGACGTGCAACGCCTCGCGCACGAAACCTGGGACGACTCGCGGGCGGCGGCACGCCGCCGGACGAGCCTCGACGACCTGCACGAGACACTGGCGCGGCTGCTGGCCGAGCAGGACACGATCTTCGAAGCGATCTGGCAGCGGCTGACGCTGGCCCAGCGTGGCGTTCTCAGGGCGGTGGTGGTTCAGGGGGGACGCGAGCTCCTCGCTTCCGACACACGCACCCGCCATCGTCTTGGCGGCGCATCGAGCATTCAGACGTCGCTCGGCGCCCTGGTGAAACAGGATCTGGTGCTGCGCGAGGGCTCGCGCTACTTCGTCATCGACTCACTGCTGCGCGAGTGGGTGGCGAGGAAGACGTTCTGACCATGCACAATGCACAATGCTCAATGCCCAATGCGAGGCCGCATTGACGATCATCACCATCCAGCCGTGCTGACGTCATCGCCGTCGCTATCGTGAGCCGCTTGCTCCGACACCTGGGGCTCGATCGGCGCGAACTGCGCGCCTGGGCGATGTACGACTGGGCGAACTCCGCGTTCCAGTCGACCGTCATCACTGCGATCTTTCCGCCCTTCTTCGCCAGCTACGCCGCCGCAGGGCTGCCGCCGCTGGAAGCGACGTCACGCTTCGCATGGGCAACGACGTGTGCGGTGGCGGTCACCGCCGCGCTCGGTCCGCTGCTCGGCGCCATTGCCGACTACCGCGCCATGAAGAAACGGCTCCTCGCCGTGAGCATGACCATCGGCGTGACCGCAACGTTGCTGATGGCCACC
>DATMDI010000539.1:0-2477 GCA_035557875.1 Vicinamibacterales bacterium | reverse complement strand
ATCGAACACGGGTGAAGGCGGCGAAGACTCCTCGCGCTTCAAGCCCATGGCCAACGGCGATTTGAAGCGCTCCGCCATCAAGCAGGTGGCGTCGGGCCGGTTCGGTGTCACGTCGGAGTACCTCACCAACGCCGACGACCTGCAGATCAAGATGGCGCAGGGGGCCAAGCCCGGCGAGGGCGGCCAGCTCCCCGGCACCAAGGTCTACCCGACCATCGCCAAGACTCGCGGCACCACCGCCGGCGTCGGCCTCATCTCCCCGCCGCCGCACCACGACATCTATTCCATCGAGGACCTCGCGGAGCTCATCCACGACCTCAAGAACGGCAACAAGGACGCCCGCATCTCCGTGAAGCTCGTGTCCGAGGTCGGCGTCGGCACCATCGCGGCCGGCGTCGCCAAGGCGCACGCCGACGTCGTGCTGATTTCCGGCCATGACGGCGGCACCGGCGCCGCGCCGCTCACGAGCATCAAGCACGCGGGCGTTCCCTGGGAACTGGGTCTCGCCGAGACGCAGCAGGTCCTGCGGCTCAACGGGCTGCGCGGACGGATCACGGTGCAGACCGACGGACAGCTCAAGACCGGGCGCGATGTCGTCGTGGCGGCGTTGCTCGGCGCGGAGGAGTTCGGCTTTGCCACCGCACCGCTGGTCGTGTCGGGCTGCGTGATGATGCGCGTCTGCCATCTCAACACCTGTCCGGTCGGCATCGCGACCCAGGATCCCGTCCTCCGCGCGCGGTTCACCGGCGATCCCGCCTTCGTCGTCAACTTCTTCCGCTTCGTCGCGGAGGAAGTGCGCGAGCACATGGCCGCCCTCGGGTTCCGAACGATGGACGAGATGATCGGCCGCGTCGAGTGTCTCAACATGCGCCCGGCGATCGAGCACTGGAAGGCGAGGGGCCTCGACTACTCGGGCATGCTCCACGCCCCCGCGGGACCGCCGTCCGCACCACGCCGAAGAGTGCAGGCCCAGGACCACGGCCTCGAGCGCGCGTTCGACGCCGAGCTGCTCACCGCCTGTGACGAGGCCCTCGTCCATCGCCGGCCCGTGACCCTCGAGCGTCACGTGCGCAACGTCGACCGCGCGATCGGGACGATGCTGGGTTCGGAAGTGACGCGCCGCTGGGGCGCCGCGGGGCTGCCCGACGACACCATCACTCTGCAGTGCACCGGTTCCGCCGGCCAGAGCTTCGGGGCGTTCGTGCCGCGCGGCATTTCCCTCCACCTGGAGGGGGACGCAAACGACTTTGTCGGCAAGGGGCTGTCCGGCGGACGCATCAGCGTGCGGCTGCCGCGCGAGGCGCGCCTGACTGCCGACGACAACGTCATCGTCGGGAACGTGGTGCTCTACGGCGCGACCGGCGGAGAAGCCTATATCGGCGGCATCGCGGGTGAGCGATTCGCCGTGCGGAACAGCGGCGCCACCGCGGTCGTGGAAGGCGTCGGCGACCACGGCTGCGAATACATGACGGGCGGACGAGTCGTCGTGCTCGGGCGGACCGGACGGAATTTCGCCGCAGGAATGTCCGGCGGCGTGGCCTTCGTGTTCGATCCGCGCGGCGACTTCGCGCTGCGCTGCAATCATGAGCTCATCGATCTCGAAACGCCCGGCGAAGACGACGAGCGCCAGGTCCGGCAGCTCCTCGAGAACCACGCCGCGCTCACCGGCAGCAGCCTGGCGGTGTCGCTCCTGGCCGGCTGGAACCGCACCATCGCGTCCTTCGTGAAAATCATGCCGCGCGACTACAAGCGCGCGCTGGCCGCGCGTGAGGCTGGAGAAGCCGCGGCCGGCGCGGCAGTCTCGCAAGAGCAGGTGGCACATGGGTAGGCCAGCCGGGTTTCTCGAGGTCGCACGCCAGAAGCAGCCGACGCGACCGGTGGTTGAGCGCCTGCGCGACTGGCGCGAGGTCTACCGGCCGTACGAGCCGGAGACACTGTCGGAGCAGACGGCGCGCTGCATGGACTGCGGCATTCCGTTCTGTCACAGCGGCTGCCCGCTCGGCAACCTCATTCCCAGCTTCAACGATCTCGTGTATCGCGACCGCTGGCAGGCGGCCTCCGATCGGCTGCACGCCACCAATAATTTTCCGGAGTTCACCGGCAAGCTGTGTCCGGCGCCCTGCGAAGGCGCCTGCGTGCTGGGCATCAACGACGCGCCCGTCACGATCAAGGCGACCGAAGCCACGATTGTCGAACGCGCCTTCGGCGAAGGGTGGGTGGTCGCCCGCCCGCCGGCACGCCGCACCGGCAAGCACGTCGCCGTCGTCGGCTCCGGACCGGCCGGTCTCGCCGTGTCGGATCAATTGAACCGGGTGGGCCACGTCGTGACGGTCTTCGAGCGCGCCGATCGTATCGGCGGGCTCCTGCGCTACGGCATCCCGGAGTTCAAGCTCGAGAAGACGGTGCTCGATCGACGCGTGGCGCTGCTGACCGCGGAAGGCATCGTTTTTCGCACGGGCTGCCGGGTCGGCATTGAT
>DATMDI010000538.1:0-2507 GCA_035557875.1 Vicinamibacterales bacterium | reverse complement strand
GCCGGTCGTGTGGACCGAGACCGAGCGCAAGAAGGGCCAGGCGTGGGGCCTCAAGACGATCGACACGTTCCACACCCACGGCACGCCGACGATGGACCACTACACGGGGCCGGTGCACCCCAAGAAATAGTCTGAAGTCGTGGGGGCCGGCTTCAGCCGGCCTTGCGGGGCCTTTGCGCTGTACGTGGGTTGCGAGTCTCTGGCCCGTCTCGAGGTTGAGGCGCGCGGCCATCACGAGGCTCCTCCCGCGAACTCGTGCTCGTCGTGCCGGACACGGCTGCGATGCCCCTGAAGTCCGCTGGACGCGGGAATCGGGCGACTCTCGTCGACCTCAAACCCCGCTGGTCCCCTCCGGCTTCTCGCCGTGTCGCGAGGAGTCCTACGGCACGCCTCGAAACTCGTCGCGAGAGGACCCTCGTGATGGCCGCACGCATGTCGACGGTGGGCTCTGCGGACTCGCGGGCAGGGCTGTGGTCTCTGCCGGCCGACTGCGAGCGCCGCGAGCGCCAGCGACAGATGAAAAACGACGAGTCCTCGAGGAGTTTTTCCGCGGCGTCGAGCCGGAGGCCCGGCAGAGACCACAGCCCTGCCCGTGAGGCCACACCGGCCCACGCCTTGGGCGGTTCCAATGACCGCCTCTACGTAGAATAGAGCGATGCAGACTGCGATTCCGTGCTTCATGATGCGCGGCGGCACGTCGAAGGGCGCCTACTTCCTCGCCAGCGATCTTCCCGACGACGCGGCCGCGCGCGACCGCATCCTGCTGGCGGTGATGGGCTCGCCCGACAAGCGGCAGATCGACGGCATCGGCGGCGCCGACCCGCTCACCAGCAAGGTGGCCATCGTGTCGCGCTCGGCGCGCCCTGGCATCGACGTCGACTACCTGTTCTGCCAGGTGTGGGTGGACAAGGCCGAAGTGTCCACGCAGCAGAACTGCGGCAACATCCTGGCCGCGGTCGGGCCGTTTGCGATCGAGCGCGGCCTCGTCGCCGGACGCGATGGCGAGACCCGCGTCCGCATCTTCATGGTCAACACCAGCCAGACCGTCATTGCGACGATCCGCACGCCCGGCGGGCGCCCCGAGTACGACGGCGACGCGGCCATCGACGGCGTGCCGGGGACTGCGGCGCCGATTCCCCTCAGCTTTGCCGACACCGCCGGCTCCACCTGCGGCGCGCTCCTGCCGACCGGGCGCGCGGTGGATGTCGTGAACGGCGTCCGCGTCACCTGCATCGACAACGGCATGCCGGTCGTGGTCATGCGCGCCGATCAGATGGGACGCACCGGCTACGAAACCCGTGAGGCGCTCGACGGCGACGCCGAGCTCAAGGCCCGCGTCGAAGCCATCCGTCTGGCGGTCGGTCCGATGATGAACCTCGGCGACGTCGCCGACAAGACCGTCCCGAAGATGATCCTGGTGGCGGCGCCGCGTGAGGGTGGCGCGGTGTGTACGCGCTCGTTCATCCCGCACCGCGCGCACGCCACCATCGGCGTGTTCGCGGCGCTGAGCGTCGCCACCGCGTGTCTGCTGCCCGATGGGCCGGCGGCGGAGGTCGCCGTGGTGCCCGGCGGATCCCCGAAGCGGATGCTGGTCGAGCATCCGACCGGCGCCAGCCCGGTGTCGCTCGTGGTGGACGGCGCTGGCACCGTGACCGAGGGCGCGATCATCAGCACCGCCCGGTTGCTCTTCTCAGGGCACGTGCACGTCCCGGCCCGTGTGGCCGCGCCGGGGGCGGCCGCCCGGGTCTAAGACCCGGGCCCACGACGTTCGTCAGCAGGACGCGCCGGTCTCACGCAGCGATTTCACCGAGAACTTCGACAGCGCGTCGGCGCGCGTCGTGCTCTTGCTCTGGTCCGACGACACGGCTGGCTTGGACACCGTGCCGCTCGCTTCCACCTGGCGGCCGATCAGCTTCGACAGGTCGAGCGTCCCGTCCGACAGCAGCTCGTAGCGGGTGCCGCGATCGCGCGTCGTCGATTGCGTCGCGCCGGCCGGCGCCAGGGCGCTCGGCGACTCGGCGAGCACGAAGGTCTTGGGACCCGCGCCTGGCTGCACACAGCCGGTGATCGTCGCGGTGCTGGTTTCCTTCGAATCAGTGTTGGCGCCGACGACGCTCGGCCTCGGCGTCGGCGGGGTGCCCGGGCCTGGCCGCGGCTGCTGTGCCGCGAGCGTGAGAGCCGCGCAGCAGGCAAGGGCGACAACGGTCCCGGTGGTCATACGCGTGTTCATGTCAGCCTCTCGATCTGCAAGGAGCCAGCACCTCACCTTGCCAAGGCTGTACCAGGCCGGGCAGGCCGCGCGGGGTCTTACGCGGACGACGATCGGCTGTGATCCGGGGTAAAACGATGGACGGGCTTCGAGCCTCGACCGTGAGAGGCGGTGCGCCAACTCCCGTTCTTACAGCCGTGGCGGCGAACCCTACAGCGCGTCCCAGCTACTCCACGACGACGGGTTCGCTCTTGGCGTCGAGGTTGGCCATCTCGGCTTCGATCAACTGCTCACCGGC
>DATMDI010000537.1:0-5776 GCA_035557875.1 Vicinamibacterales bacterium | reverse complement strand
CCCCAGGGCAGCCGGGGCGTCTCGAGCGTCTGCGCATGAGCCACCGACGCCAGAACCAGCAGAATTCCCCCAGCGCTGCACGCTCGTGCGACGTCTGCGTACCGCATACGGGGTTACCTCCTTTCCCCGCCGCGCGAAGCGCGGCAGAAGACACTGGCGCGAAGAATACACCCCGCCTTACACTCTCGCCTATGCGCACGACACGCCTCGCCCTGTTCGCGATTCCGGCTCTCCTGGCGGCCTCTGCGCTGGCGCTTCAGGCGCAGGCGCCTGCACCCACGCCCGCTGCCGCCGCGAAGTTCAATCCCCCGCGAACGGCCGACGGCAGGCCGGACATGCAGGGCTACTGGACCAACGCCACCTACACGCCGGTCGAGCGGCCGGCCGAGTTCAAGGATCAGGAGTTCTTCACCGTCGCGCAGGCGCAGGAGTACGCGAAGAAGGCGCAGGATCGCTTCCTGTCGCAGCCCGACGACGATCCGCACTACGACAACTCGATCTGGATGGTCGAGAAGGGGCTCAAGGGCGTCTCGACGCTGCGCACCTCGATCGTCGTCGATCCTGCCGACGGCAGGATCCCGCCGGTGAACGCGGAGGGCCGCAAGCGCGCCGAGGAGCGCGCCGCGGCGCGCAAGCGCGTCGACGTGTTCGCCTCGGCACAGAACCGCGGCATCTCCGAGCGCTGCATCTACTGGGCTCACGAAGGGCCGCCGCTCATGCCGACCGGCTACAACTCCAACCTGCAGATCTGGCAGTCGCCGGGCGAGTTCGTGGTGATCCCGGAAATGATGCCGGCGGCGCGCGTGGTATCGCTCGACGGACGGGCGCACGCCGGCGCCGCCATTCGCAGCCTCCACGGCGACTCGCGCGGCCGGTGGGAAGGCGACACGATGGTGGTCGAGACCACCAACTTCACCGATCGCACCGCGTTTCGCGGCTCGTCCGAACATCTCAAGGTCACCGAGCGCTTCACGCTCGTGGACGCCAAGACGATCCGGTATCAGTTCACCGTCGAGGATCCGCACACGTGGGATCGGCCCTGGTCGGGCGAGTACCCGATCACGAAGATTAGCGAGCCGATCTACGAGTACGCCTGCCACGAAGGCAACTACGGCATGCCCAACATCCTCAAGGCGCAGCGCGCCGTGGAAGCGCAGGAGCGCGCCAAGGCGACCGGTTCGCGCTAGCCCCGCCGGTTCGCCGCTAGAGCCCGGCGAGCTTCGCGACCACGCCGGCGAGGGCCCCGCCCACGAGCGGGCCGACCACCGGAATCGACGCATAGCCCCAGTCGGCGTCGCGCTTGTCGGGGATGGGCAGAACGGCGTGCGCCAGCCGCGGGCCGAGGTCGCGCGCCGGGTTGATCGCGTAGCCGGTCGGTCCGCCCAGCGACAGCCCGATTCCCCACACCAGGCTTCCAATCAGAAACGGCCCGAGCCCCGGGGCGAGCCCGGCTACGGTGACGCGGCTCGAGAAGATCGCGGTGGCCACCAGGACCAGGACGAACGTCCCGATGATCTCGCTCGTGAGGTTGGCCCCCGCGTGGCGAACGGCCGGAGCGTTGCAGAACACCCCCAGCTTGGCATCGCGGTCCGTGGTCAGCCGCCAATGCGGCAGGTAGTGCAGCCACACGACGACAGCGCCCAGAAACGCGCCGGCCATTTGCGCGGCGCTGTAGGGCACGACCTTCGCGAAGTCGCCGGTGGCGACGGCCGCGCCGAGCGTCACCGCCGGGTTCAGGTGCGCGTCGGGGCTGCCGAACGCCAGCGCGGTGAACACGCCGGCGACAACGGCCAACCCCCATCCGGTGGTGATGGCGATCCATCCGGCGTTCTCGCTTTTCGAGTGTTTGAGCAGCACGCCGGCGACCACGCCGTCGCCGAGGACGATCAGGATGAAGGTGCCGGCGAATTCGCCGAGAACCGGTGATGACATCGAATCCTCCAGGGCGGTCTGAAGACCGCCCTCTACGTCACGCGCCCTACGGGTCGAGCCAGTCGAGCGAACGCTGCACCGCCTTGGTCCAGTCGCGGACCAGGCGCGTGCGATCGGCGTCGGCCATGGCCGGGGTCCAGCGATGGCTCTCCACCCACCTGGCCCGCAGGTCGTCAACGTCGCGGAACACGCCGGCGGCGAGACCGGCGGCGAAGGCGGCGCCGAGCGCGGTGGTTTCCTTGACCGCGGGCCGTACGACGACGCGGTCGACGAGATCGGCCTGGAACTGCATCAGCAGGCCGTTGTCGGTCATGCCGCCGTCCACACGCAGCGCCTCGAGCTTTACGCCGGAGTCCTTTTCCATGGCCTGCAGCACCTCCCAGGTCTGGAACGCCGTGGCCTCGAGCACGGCGCGGGCGAGGTGGCCTCGGGTCACGAACCGGGTCAGACCGGCGACGACGCCACGCGCCCGGTCGTTCCAGTGCGGCGCGTACAGTCCGGAGAACGCCGGCACGAAGTAGGCGCCGCCGTTGTCGGGCACCGACCGCGCCAGCGCCTCGACCTCGGCACTGCTGGCAATCAGGCCGAGATTGTCGCGAAGCCACTGGACCAGTGCGCCGGTGACGGCCACGCTGCCCTCGAGCGCATAGCGCGGACGCTCGCGGCCAATCTGGTAGGCCACGGTGGTCAGCAGGCCCGCCTGCGACTGCACCGCGGTTTCTCCGGTGTTCATCAGCAGGAAGCAGCCGGTGCCGTAGGTGTTCTTGGCCTCGCCCGGCCGGAAGCACGCCTGGCCGACGAGCGCCGCCTGCTGATCGCCGAGGATGCCGCCGATGCTCACGCCGCGAATCGGCTCCGGCGTCGCGGTGCCGTAGTGCTCGCTGCTCGAGCGGATCGACGGCAGCATGGCTCGCGGGATGTCGAACGCCTCGAGCAGGTCCGGTGCCCAGTCGAGCGTCTGCAGGTGCATCAACTGGGTGCGGCTGGCATTGGTGACGTCGGTCACGTGCAGGCCGCCATGCGGGCCGCCGGTGAGGTGCCACACGAGGAAGGTGTCGATGTTGCCGAACAGCGCGTCGCCACGCTCGGCGAGCGTCCGGGCGCCGGGCACGTGATCCAGGATCCAGCGAAGCTTGAGGCCGCTGAAATAGCTGGACAGCGGCAGTCCGGTGCGGCTGCGGAAGAATTCGACGCCGGGCTTCTCCACGTAGCGCGGCAGGTCGTCGGCGACACGCGTGTCCTGCCACACGAGCGCGTTCGAGAGCGGCGCACCCGAACGCCGATCCCACACCACCGTCGTCTCGCGCTGATTGGTGATGCCGATCGCGGCGAGATCCCGGGGCCGCAGCTGCGCCGTTCGCATGGCGTCGGCGATGACGGTCTCGGTGTTCCGCCAGATCTCCAGCGGGTCGTGCTCCACCCACCCGGGCCGCGGGTAGATCTGCGCGTGCTCCATCTGCGACGCCGCGACGATGCGGCTCGAGTCGTCGAAGACGATGAAGCGCGTGCTGCTGGTGCCTTGGTCTATCGCGCCGAGCAGAGCCGCCATGGCGTCGCGGGAGCGGCGCCTACGGACGGCGCGCGGCGAAGGCGGCGCGGCGATCCGCCACGACGCGCCCGCCCTTGATCGTCGCGACGACCCGCAGCAGATCGGAGACGTTGGCCAGCGGGTTGCCGTCGATCAGCACGAGATCGGCCTGCTTGCCGGGTTCGATGGTGCCAATCTGATCCTGCCGCAGCGCGGAGCGTGCGGCACCCTGGCCCATGATCCTGGTGATGTCGAGCGGCGAGAACGTGAGGCTCAAGGCCCGCAACTCGTCGGCGAGCGACTGCTGCGGCGGCCAGGTGGTGTCGGTGCCGTAGCCGTAGGAGATGCCGGCTTCCCACAGCAGGCGCGCGTTCACCGGCCCCTGCCCCGCGCTCGAGATCGTGCCCCACGGAAACGGTTGTGCGTCGCGGAAGAGCGGCCGGTTGTCGCCGCCGAAGTGCGGCACGAACACCTGCAGGGTCGAGGTCATCGGGATGCCCGCGCCAGCGATGCGCTTGACCGCGGCGGCATCTTCCTCGAGCCGGCCGATGTGGGGCGTGTGCACGAGCACGGCCGGCTTCGCCTCCAGGGCCGCGAGCGTGTCGATCACGCTCACCGCGTGCGTGATCGTCGGCAGGTTGCGCTTCTTGCCCTCCTCGACGATCAGCTTCAGCGTCCGCGTCTCCGGCCCGTTCGGCGTGGCCGTGATGACGGTCTTGATGAAGTCGAACTTCCGCGCCGCCACGCTCTCGACCGCCTTGATCGTGTCCGCATCCGGAATCGCGGGCGCCGCCGTGGTCGGCCGCAGAGGCGGACGTGAATTGTCGAATCGGGCGGGATCGCCTCGGCCGCCACCCGGAACGCCTGCGCGCGCCACCGGAATGATGCTGCCCAGCAGCAGGCGCGGCCCCTTCACGGTGCCCGCTTCAATGCGCCGCCGCATCTCCACGGCCTCGTCGGGGCAGATGGCACACAACACCGTGGTGAACCCGGCGTCGAGGAACTCCTGCAGTTGCGGCGCCGCCGTCTTCTCGAGCCACGCCTTCGGATCCCCCTGCACGATGTGACGGTGGGCGTCGATGAACCCTGGCATCACGGTGCGCCCCTGGGCATCGATGCGCTGGGCCACGGCGCCGGCGGACGGTGTGGCCGCGCCGGCCGAGACGATCTTGCCGTCGCGCACCACCACCGAGCCGCGCTCGACGACGCCGCCCTTGCCATCGACGATCCGGGCGTTGACGATGACCAGGTTCTGCGCCGCGGCGACGGACGACCACACGAGCAATGCACCAATGGCAGCGACAACCTTCATGCACACCTCTTCGTGGAGGCGGGTCTGAAGACCCGCAACTACGTACGTGGGGGCCGGCTTCAGCCGGCTCCCATGGGCCGCCTCAAGGCGGCCCCACAACTATCATTCAGCGCAGCACGCTGCTCTTCTCGGCCTGCGCCACGATGCGGTCGGCGTCGTCCTGCAGCAGGAACCCCTCCGCCACCTGGCGTTTCGCCGCCTCCTTCACGCGCGCGACATACGCGTCGTGCGTGCCGTAGCGCTCTTCGAGCGACGGCCGCGGATCCCCGGATGCCAGCCGCTGCGCCTTCGTCGCCGCAAACGGAATGTAGCCGCCGCCGAGCGCCTGGATGCGGCCTTTGAAGAACCCGCTCGCGATCGGGTTCCATCCCGTATACGTGCCGAGCGGCGCCTCGAGCAGCACGCTGCGGACGCCGGCGATTTCGTTGCCGTCGGCGTCCACCTTCGGGACGACCGACGGCAGCATCTGTCGCACCACCGGCGGCTGCAGCGCCACGACGCCCGATACGTCGGCACCGCGGAAGCCCGGCCCGAAATCGTAGTCGTAGAGCGGCACGAACACACCGTCGGGCAGCGGCTGCCCGGGAATGAGCGGGAAGCCGGTGGCCACCTGCGTCGGCGGCACGAGGTCGCCGCGATCGAGCCGCGGGTACCGGCTCGGCGGCGGCGGCGCATCCTTGACCACCCACTCGACCAGCGCCTTCATCAGCGCGCGGTTGGTGTCGGCGGATGGATTGGGGTTGGCGGCGAGCACGCAGCACGAGTCCGGCGGCGCCGCGTGCGTGAAACCGCCAGGTCCGCCACCGTGACGCACGCTCGGCGAGTAGTAGCGGCGCACGTTCGCCGGCAGCGGAATGTCTTTGTCGGCCCTGGTGCCGACCAGGTTGGACGACATGCGCAGCGAGTAGAACTCGGCCGACCCGAAAGTCTCGACGATCTTCGGGCAGGTGTCCGTGGCGCGGCAGCGCGACAGCAACCCGCCGGCCTGACGGCCGCGCGCCGCG
>DATMDI010000536.1:0-3973 GCA_035557875.1 Vicinamibacterales bacterium | reverse complement strand
GCCGATGTGCTGGGCGTGCTGGCCGCCGGCGGCCTTCTCCGCCTCTTCCTCGGCCAGGCGGCGCGCGAGGAGCGCCTTCTGCTCGGCGGTCAGCCACGAGGCGCTCTCCGGGCCGTCGTCGAGATACCACAGCACCAGCAGGCCGACGATCATCGACGGAATCCCTTCGAGGAGATAGAGCCACTCCCAGTTCCGCAGCCCGCCCACGCCGCCCATGCGGTCCATGATCAAGCCCGAAACCGGTCCGCCGATCACGCCGGCGAGGGCAATGGCGGTCATGAAGAGCGCCACCATGCGCGCGCGGTGGACCCGCGTGTACCAGAAGGTGAGATAGAGAATGATGCCGGGGAAGAACCCGGCTTCGGCGACGCCGAGCAGGAAGCGCAGCACGTAGAACGACGTCTGGCTGCTCGTGAACATCATCGACGACGAGATGAGTCCCCAGAGCACCATGATGCGCGCGATCCACATGCGCGCACCGACGCGCTGCAGCAGCAGGTTGCTCGGCACTTCGAAGAAGAAGTAGCCGATGAAGAACATGCCGGCGCCGATCCCGTAGGCGGTGTCCGACAGGCCGAGGTCGGCCTGCATCTGCAGCCGCGCGAACCCGACGTTGACGCGATCCAGGTAGGCGAGGATGTAGCACAGGAACAGGAACGGCAGCAGCCGCCACGTCACCGTGCGGTAGGTGCGGGATTCGAAGTCGTCGTCAGCCACGCCGGGTTGGAGCCTGAGCGGCGATCGCCTCGACCGCGTCCGGGTTCTCGAGCGACGAGAGGTCGCCGGGCGGATCGCCGAGATAGGCGGCGCGAATGACGCGTCGCATCACCTTGGCGTTGCGGGTCTTGGGCAGATCGGGCACGAACCGGATTGCCGCCGGCTTGAGCGGCTTGCCCAGACGCGTGGCGACGAGTGCGGTGAGCTCCTGCTCGAGGGCGCGTCCCGCGTCGTGGCCGGGGCGCAGCACGCAGAAGCAGACCAGCGCCTGCCCTTTCATCTCGTCGGGCACGCCAATCGCCGCGGCTTCGATTACAGCAGGGTGCTCGACCAGCACCGACTCCACTTCGGCGGGTCCGAGCCGCTTGCCCGCGATCTTGATCGTGTCGTCGGACCGCCCGAGGATGTACCAGAGGCCGTCGTCGTCCACCACGGCCCAGTCGCCGTGGACCCAGACGCCGGGGAAGCGGGACCAATAGGTCTGCTCGTACCGGTCCGAATCGCGCCAGAAGCCGCGGGTCATGCCGATCCACGGCGCGCGCACCACCAGTTCGCCGACGCGGTTGCGCACCGGGCGGCCCTGGTCGTCCACGACGTCGGCGGCAATGCCCGGCGGGGGGCCGGCGAAAGCCGCCGGCTTGAGCGCGGTGATGACGTTGCCAGCGACCAGCCCGCCCGAGACCTCGGTGCCACCCGAGTAGTTGATGATGGGCAGGCGGCCGCCGCCAGCCACGTCGAAGAACCATCGCCACGGTTCGGGGTTCCAGGGCTCGCCCGTGGAGCCGAGGATGCGCAACGACGACACGTCGTGCGCGCGCACGGGCGCGTCACCGTGCTTCATGAGCGCGCGGACGAGCGTGGGCGAGACGCCGAGGATATTCACGCCGTGCCGCTCGACCAGCGCCCACAACCGATCGGGGCCGGGGTAGTCGAGCGCGCCGTCGTAGAGCACGGCGGTGCCGCCGAGGAGCGTCATGCCGAACAGTTCCCACGGGCCCATCATCCAGCCGATGTCGCTCACCCAGTACATGGTGTCGCCCGGCTGTACGTCGAAGGCGTGGGCCATGTCCTGTGCGGACTTGATGGGGAAGCCGCAGTGCGTATGCACCGCGCCTTTGGGCCGTCCCGTGGTGCCCGAGGTGTAGATCAGCATCAGCGGGTCTTCGGCCGCGGTACGCTCGGTGACCGCGGTATCAGGCTGCGGGTCCACGAGCGCCGACCACAGCCGGTCGTGCGGGCGGGTGACGGCCGCGGTGCCGAGGCGCGACACCACGACCACGTGCCGGACCGACGGCGAGGCGCTGACCGCGGCGTCGGCCACCTGCTTCATCTCGACGCGCTGCCCCCGGCGCCAGAAGCCGTCGGCGGTGATGAGCACCGTCGCCTCGGCGTCCTGGAGCCGCGCGGCCACGGCGTCGGCACCGTAGCCCGAGAACAGCGGCAGCACGACCGCGCCGATCTTCGCGCTGGCGAAGAAGGCGGCGGCGAGTTCCGGTCCCATCGGCAGGAAGAGGGCGACCCGGTCACCCTTGCGTACGCCCAGCTCACGCAGGGCGTTGGCGCAGCGATTCGTGGCGGCGCGCAGCTCGGCGTAGGTGAGGGTATGGACCACACCTTCTTCGCCTTCACAGCGAATCGCCGCCTGGCCGTCCGTCGCGGTGCCGGCCCACTTGTCGAGACAGTTGTGGACGATGTTGAGACGGCCGTCCACGCACCACCGCGCCCACGCCGGGCCGCGGGAGAGATCGACGACCTGCGTGAACGGCTCGTAGAACTCGATCCCGAGATCGTCGAAGACGGCACGCCAGAACCACTCGAGATCGGTCACCGATCGGTCGAGCAGCGTGGCGAGATCGGCGATCCCGTGACGGCGCATGAAGGCGGTCAGCCGGCTCCGCTCGATGATGTCGGCCGTCGGCCGCCACGCGATCTCGCCGCCGAACTCGAAGGTCTCCCCGTTCATCCGCGCCATCTTACCAGTGGGGAGATGGAGGCGGAGCAGGCAGAGTAGGGTAGAGAAGGAGCCGTAGGAACGAGGCCATTGCGTGCGAGCGGTACAATCGGGCGATGCCCGTCGAGCCGTTGTCCGTGATCCTCAGCGCGTGCCGCACGCCGATCGGCTCCTTCGGCGGATCGCTGAAGGATGTATCTGCGGCCGACCTCGGAGCGGTCGTGATTCGCGAGGCCTTGACGAGGGCGGCGGTCGATCCCGCCGTGCTCGACGACGTGATCATGGGCTGCGTGCTGCAGAGCGGCGCTGGCATGAACGTCGCCCGTCAGGCGGCGGTGCGGGCCGGCGTTCCAGTGGCGGTGCCCGCGGAGACGATCAACCGCGTCTGCGGCTCCGGGCTCCAGGCGGTGGTGCACGCCACCGAGGCCACGCGCGGCTATGCCCAGGTGATCGTGGCCGGCGGCACCGAGTCGATGAGCCAGGCGCCGTACCTGCTGCCGCAGGCCAGGTGGGGACTTCGCATGGGGCACGGTCAGGTCTACGACACGATGCTTGGTGAAGGGCTCACTTGCGCCATCGAGCGCTGCCACATGGGGATGACCGCCGAAGAAGTGGCGAGGCGCTTTGGCATCGGCCGCGCCGAGCAGGACGCGTTTGCCGCCGACAGCCAGACGCGGGCGGCAGCTGCCATCGCGGCGGGAGCCTTTCGCGACGAGATCGTCGCCGTCCCGCTGGCGTCGAAGAAGGGGGCGCCGTCGTCGTTCGACACCGACGAGCATCCGCGCCCGGGGGCGACGGCGGCAAGCCTGGGCGGCCTGAAGCCGGCCTTCACACCCGAGGGCACGGTGACGGCAGGCAACGCGTCGGGGATCAACGACGGTGCGGCCGCTCTCGTCGTCGCATCGCCGGCGTTCGCCTCGGCCCGGGGATTGCGCCCGATCGCCCGAGTGCTCTCGTACGCGGTGGTCGGGGTCGAGCCGATCGTCATGGGGCTCGGACCGGTCGGCGCGGTCCGGCTGGCGCTCGAACGGGCGGACCTGTCAGCCTCGGACATCGACCTCTTCGAGCTCAATGAGGCGTTTGCCGCCCAGGCCCTGGCGGTCTCGCGCGAGTTGGGCCTCGACGGCGCGAGAGTCAATACGCGTGGCGGGGCGATCGCCCTCGGCCACCCGATCGGTGCCAGCGGCGCCCGCGTGTTGACGACCTTGATCTACGCTCTTCGCGCCGGTGGCGGCGGGCGTGGCCTCGCGTCCCTCTGTATCGGCGGCGGAATGGGCATCGCGATGGTCGTCGAGGTCTCGTAGG
>DATMDI010000535.1:0-4673 GCA_035557875.1 Vicinamibacterales bacterium | reverse complement strand
GGTCGGGAATTGGCGCCCGTTCGCCGTTCTCGGTGGCTTACGCGCTGTCGCTCATCGGCGGCGTCGGCGGCACGGTTACGCTGCTCTCCTACGCCTACTGGATGCGCGAGGCCGGGTGGAGCGGGCCGGCGCGGGTCCCGGCGGCGCGCACGGATCTGACGCTGTCGTTCGCACTGGTCTTCATCTTCTGCTTCTCGATGATCTTCCTGTCCACGCAGATCGAGTGGACCGGGCAGATTCTCGAGGAAGGGCCGCGGCTCTGCCTGCTGCTGGCGGATCGCATCGGACGCGAGATCGGCCCGATCGGCCGCGGCGTGTTTTTGCTGGGGTTCTGGGGCGCCGCGTTCTCGTCGGTGCTCGGCGTCTACCACGGCGTGCCGTTCCTCTTCGACGACATGCTGCACGTGTGGCGGCGCCGTCCGGCGTTGGGGCAGCAGGGCGCCGCCTACCGCGCGTGGGCGGTCTATCTGGGAGCGGCCGCGGTATCGGCGCTCCTGGTGCGCCGCCCGGTGTGGCTGGTGTTCGCCTACACCGTGGTCGGCTCGATGTTCTTCCCCTTCGTGATCTCGACGCTGCTGTGGCTGAACAACTCGAGCCGGATCGCGCGTAGCGCCAAGAACGGCGTGCTGGTCAATGGGGTGCTCGGCGCCGCGCTGCTGCTCTACGTTTATCTCGCGGCCCGTTCGCTGCTCGAGTACTCAGCCAGCCGCTGAATCCCGCGTCCCCGGGACGGTTCCCGCCTTGGCGAGGAGCGCGGCGATCGCCACCGGATCGGCCGGCTTGGTCAGGTGGGCATCGAAGCCGGCGGCCAGCGCCCGGCGCCGATCCTCTTCCTGCCCCCACCCGGTGATGGCCACGAGCAGCATGTCGCGGAACTCCGGCATCGCGCGCAGCCGGGTCGCCAGTTCGTAGCCGTCGAGGCCGGGCATCGACAGATCCAGCAGCCCCACCTGCGGGTTGAACGTCGCGGCGGTGCGCAGCGCGTCCTCTCCATTGTGCGCAACCGCCACCTGATGGCCTCGGGCCAGCAGCATGCCGTTGAGCATCTCGGCCGCATCCTCGTTGTCGTCGACCACCAGTATCCGGCACGAGGTGGTGGGGGTCAGTTCGGTTTCGGCAACGGTTGCGGGCGGTGTCATCGCGCGCGGCAGGCGCAGCCGGAATTCCGACCCGAGTCCCAGCCCGTCGCTGCGCGCTTCCACGTCGCCGCCGTGCAGCTCGGCAAGCGCTTTCACCAGCGCCAGGCCGATGCCCAGGCCGCCCTGGCGGTTCGGTCCCACCTGCACGAAGCGGTCGAACACGCGGGTCAGATCCGCGGCGGCGAGGCCCTGGCCGGTGTCGCGCACCGAGATCGTGACGTGCGCCTTGTCGATCGCGGCGCCGATGGTGATCGATCCGCCGGGGTCGCTGTAGCGGGCGGCGTTGGTCAGCAGATTGACCAGCATCTGGATCGCGCGATCCGGGTCGGTCATCAGCCACACCGGCTGCGGCGGCAGGTCGATCGTCAGGCGGTGGCGCAGCCGCGCGATCTCGCTGCCGACCCCGTCCACCGCGTCCTGTACCAGCTGGCTCACCTCGGACGGCCGCACGTGCAGCTGCAGCTTGCCGCCGGTGACGCGTGTCAGGTCGAGCAGGTCGTCGATGAGCCGCGTCAGGTGGCGCACCTGGCGATCGATCGTCTGCCGCGCCCGTTCCGCCGCCGGCCCTGGCCGCTTGAGCAGCTCCACGGCGAAACGGATCGGCGCCAGCGGGTTGCGCAGCTCGTGCGACAGCGTGGCCAGGAACTCGGTCTTCTGCCGATCCGATTCACGCACCGTGCGCTCGCTCTCGCTCAACGCTCGCTCCGTGGCGGCGCGGGCGTCGAGCGATTCGATCAGCTGCGTGCCGGTGCGCCAGATGATCAGGAGCAGCACCAGGATGAGCACGAGCGCCATGGCCGACACGGCAAACGGCCCGTCGATGATGCCGCTCTCGATCATCCGTGCCAGCGCCCAGCCGATGCCGAAGGGGAGTACCACCGCGGCCGGCAGCAGCCGTCGGGCGAAAACGCCCACTTCGTCCTCGCGGCACATCAACGCGGCCAGGCCGGCATCCGGGCGCCCGGCCTGGGCGGCATACGCCAGCGCGAGCACCACCAGCGAGTTGGCGAGGGAGATGCCGGTGACGCGGGCGATGTCGTAGAGATCGTCCACGCCGTAGGCGAACCCGATCAGCGACAGCACCGTGATGACGCAGACGAAGAGCGCGATGAACTGACCCTGCGTGCGCCGCCGCGGCGATCCCGTTTCGCTGAGAAGCAGCGACACACAAAGCAGGACGTGGGCGAGGGAGGCCGGCGGTCCCATCCGGTTGGGGCTGGCCGTGGCTACCGCGCCGGGCATCTCTCTGAAGATCAACTGATCGATGCCGAGGTCCCAGCCGGCAATGTGCTCCGATAGCGTCAGCCCGCCGATCGCCCCGGCGACCACCGCCAAACCAAGGCCAATGCCCTTGAGGAGACGTCGTTCGGTCGGCGCGAGGAAAATCAGGCTCGCGAGTGCGCTGCAGAGCGCGCACACCGCGGCGTTGGTCTTCATCGTCGGTCCGGGAAGGTAGAGCGACGTGAGCGCGACGTCGCCGCTGGCCCACCCGGCGAGTACCAGGATGGCGGCCCCGGCGACGCAGACGTTCACGATCCGAGCGCCGGAAATCGATCGCCGTGCAAGGCGGTTCGCAAGCGTCGACGTCACGCAAAGCTATCCTACGCTGGATGGTTCCGCTGTCCGTTCTCGATCTGGTACCGGTGCGCGCCGGTATGTCCACCAAAGACGCGATTCAGGAGTCGGTCGAGCTGGCGCGCGTGTGCGAGCGGTTGGGCTTCACGCGCTACTGGCTCGCCGAGCACCACGGCATGGCCAGCATCGCCAGCTCGGTGCCCGAAATTCTGATCGAGCACGTGGCCTCGGCGACCACCCGGATCCGCGTCGGCTCGGGCGGCATCATGCTGCCGAACCACACGCCGCTGCGCGTGGCCGAGGCGTTCCACACGCTCGAGGCGCTCCATCCCAACCGGATCGATCTCGGGATCGGACGCGCGCCCGGAACGGATCCGGCCACGTCGCGCGCGTTGCGGCCGTTCGACGCGTCGCAGTTTCCCGAGCAGGTGCGCGAGATGCTCGCGCTCTCGGCGCGCACGCTGCCACCCGAGCACCCCTTCGCCACCGTGCGGGTGGTGCCGTCGGACGTCCGCCTGCCGCCGATCTGGGTGCTGGCGTCGAGCGGCGAGACCGCCGCCTTTGCCGGCGCGCTCGGCCTCGGCTACGGGTTCGCGCGGCACTTCAGTCCGGCGCCGCCGGGCCCGGCGGTGCGCGCGTATCGGGCCGCCTTCCGGCCGTCCGAGCGCTTCGAGCGCCCGCACGTGATCATCGGCGTGTCGGTGATCTGCGCGCCCACCGACCAGGAAGCCGAATACCAGGCCACGTCCACCGACCTGGCCTGGGTGCGCCTGCACCGGCGGGAGTTCCTGCCGATCCCGAGCCCCGAGGAGGCGCGCGCCTACCAGTTCTCGCCGCAGGAGCGCGTCGTGGTGGAGATGAACCGGCAGCGCCACTTCATCGGCACCCCGCCCAAGGTGGTCAGCCTCATACGGCAGATCGTCGAGGCGACCGAGGCCGACGAGATCATGGTGACGTCGATGATCTACGGCAGCGCTGAGCGGGTGCAGTCGTACGAGCTGCTCGCCGCCGAGTGGCAGCTGGGGTAGCATCAAAGCGAGCGCCGCCAGCCCTCGTCCCGACCGGAGGTTTCAATGGTCCGTCTCGCCCTCGCGGTCCTCGTCGCCAGCGCCGCGCTGGCCGCGCAGTCGCGACCCAACGAAGACAAGCCGTTTCCGAACACCAAGTCGTTCGGCCGCGCCACCATCCAGTTTCAGGACAACACGGTCCACATGATGGCGCTCTACGACTACTCGCAGCGCAATCACGACGGAGCGTGGCTGCTGTTGCAGACCGGCGTGTCGGTCAAGAAGCGGACCACGGTGAACCGCGGCAACTTCCACATGGAAACCCCCGACGGCCGCACGGTGCCGCTGCCTTCGCAGGAGATGTTCCTGGCCGACAGCGCGCAGATTACGAAGCTGCGGCAGAACGCGCGGATCTTCGACCACGACGTGAAACCGTACTTCCCGGCGAGCACGCACACCGACGCGCTGCGTTTCTTCGCGCTGCCCGGCGAGGGCACGGTGCGCACCCTGTCGTTCCTGCTCGAGGAGCGGGCCGTGGTGATTGGCGACCTCTATTTCAAGTCGCCGACGCTGCGCTGGGAGGCCGGAACCTACCGCTTCGTGTTCGAGCACGAACAGGGCCGCGCCGACCTCCCAATTCGTCTGGAGTAGTACGTGGGGGCCGGCTTTAGCCGGCCCTGGGCCGCCTGAAGGCGGCCCCCACATCTGATTTCGCAACGGGCGGGTCTAAAGACCCGCAGCCACGTACGACTACGCTGGCCGGGTAAGATAGCAGCACAGCCGTGCCCGTCACCGCCGCTCTCACTCAGCTCCTCCACGACGTGCTCACGAGCCGCGTCTACGATGTGGCGAAGGAAACGCCGCTCGAGACCGCGCACAAGCTCTCGCGCCGGCTGGGCAACACCGTGCTGTTCAAGCGCGAGGACATGCAGCCGGTCTTCAGCTTCAAGCT
>DATMDI010000534.1:0-6376 GCA_035557875.1 Vicinamibacterales bacterium | reverse complement strand
CGGCGACATCGACACGTGCACCCAGACGGCCGTGCCACCGGGAGACACGTAGCGCTTGTCGATGGCGATTTCGTTGAGCGCGCCTCCCGCTACCTTCTCGATCAGGCGGGCGTGCGAAGGCCAGTCGTCGGGATGCGTGATCTGCTCACAGGTGAGTCCGACGCTCTCGTCGATCGAGCGGCCGATGATGTCGGCCATGCGCTGGTTCACCCGTGTCAGCCGTCCGTCGAGCGACAGCAGCGACATGCCGAGCGAGGCCTGGCCGAACATCGCTTCGAGCCGCGCTCCCTGCCGCCGCGCCTCGCGGCTCGAGGCCTCGCGGGCGCGGGCGAACGCGGTGATGAGCGCGGCGATGCCGGTGAAGACGGCCGCCTGCGTGAACTGGGCCAGTCCCCAGCCGGCCGGCGCGGTCAGCGCGAGGTAGGCGTTGACGCCGGCAATTCCCAGGGTGAGCGACAGCAGCGCCGGACGGAACCCGCCGAACCACGCCGACAGGATGATGGCGGCAAGCGGCGCCGCGTAGGGCCGTGCCTGCACGAGCGACAGGCCGACCGTGACCCAGAGCGCGGCCGTCGTCAGGAGCAGCGCGATGGCGTAGCCGCGAACGCCGGAGTGCTCGCGAATCGTCTTGGCCGGCCGCGGTCCTTTCATCGCACTCCCGGGACGGCGCGCGTGCGCACCGTCGAAAACCCAGCTTCTAATCCACGACGTCGGCCAGAGTCACCGAGACGTTGCGGTCGCCGCTCGACATCCTCAGGAACGCCACGACGTCGAGGAGCTGCTGCAGCGTGAGGCGCGAGGCGTAGTCGTTCGGCATCACGCTGCTCTGCTGCCGAGCCGAGGCGGTGATGTCGGCTTTCGGAATCGTGCGCAGGATCGGCGGCAGCGACGAGGTGTCGTAGAAGAGGACCGAGTCCTTCGTCTCGCCCGACCTGATGCCGGTGAGGATCGCGCCGGTCTTCGTGGTGAGGCGGACCGTGCTGTAGGCGGGGTCGGCTGAGCGGTGCGGCACGACGATGATCTTCTGGAAGATCTGCTTGGCCGACTGCCCGGCGATCTTCGACATCAGGTCAGGTCCCACCGAGCCGCCGCGCCCTTCGACCGAGTGGCACACCGAGCAGCTGCGCGCAGAGCCCTTCAGGAAGAACACCGCCTGGCCCGCGTTGGCGTCGCCGCGCAGACCGCCGGGCGCGGGCCCATCGGGCGCCTGCAGCCGGACGACGTAGCGGGTGATCCCGCCGATCTCGCCGGGCGACATCGTCCCCGTGAACCCGGGCATCATCGTCCCGGGCCGTCCCTCCTGGAGCACCTTGCGCACGTAGTCGGCGGTGAACTTCGCACCGCGCAGCGCCGGGCCTACGCCGCCGATGCCGGCCTGACCGTGGCAGACCTGGCACGTGGTGGCAAAGAGCTCGGCGCCGTCGGCCGCGGCCGGCGGCCGCGGAATCTGCGCGGCGGCCGCACCGGCGGCGAATACCCCCAACCCGATCGCCGCACCGATCGTGCGAAAGGTGCGGAGACCGGGGAACCTCTTCACTTCGAGCCTCGCTTCTGTTGCGCCGTGGCGAGCAGCTCGAGCAGCGGTTCGGTCTGCTCGATCGAGAGGCACGCGTCGGTGATGCTCTGGCCGTAGGCGGCCTGCCCGGGCACGTAGTCCTGCCGCCCCTCGACGAGGTGGCTCTCGAGCATCGTCCCCATCAGCCGCCACGAGCCCGCGGCCACCTGCTCGGCGATAGAGGCCGACACCGCACTCTGTTTGCGGTGGTCCTTCTGGCTGTTGGCGTGCGAACAGTCGATCATCACGGTCTCGCGCAACCCGCGCGCGCGCAGCCGGCCGCACACTTCGTCCACGTGCGAGGCGTCGAAGTTGGGACCGGTGCGCGAGCCGCCGCGCAGGATGACGTGACAGGTGTCGTTGCCGCTGGTCTCGAAGATCGCCGACACCCCTTGCTTCGTCACCGACGGAAACAGGTGCGGCGACCGCGCCGAGAGCACCGCGTCCACCGCCGTCTGCGTGCTGCCGTCGGTACCGTTCTTGAAGCCGACCGGCATCGACAGCCCTGAGGCCAGCTCGCGGTGCACCTGGCTCTCGGTGGTGCGGGCGCCGATCGCCACCCACGAGGTGAGGTCGGCGATGTACTGGGGGATCTGGGTGTCGAGGAACTCCGACGCGGTGGGCAGCCCCATGTCGTTCAGATCGACCAGCAGCTGCCGTGCCAGCCGCAGCCCCTTGTTGATATGGAAGCTCTCGTCCAGATCGGGGTCGTTGATCAGCCCCTTCCAGCCGACCGACGTGCGCGGCTTTTCGAAGTAGCTGCGCATCGTGACGATCAACTCGCGCTCGTAGCGCTCCTTGAGCGGCAGCAGCCGCCGGGCGTAATCCACGGCCGCCCTGGTGTCGTGGATCGAGCACGGCCCAACGACGACCACGAGACGCGGGTCCGAGCCGGTGAGCACGTTGGCAATCGCCTGCCGGGTCGCCGCCACGACGTCCGACGCGCGGTCGGTGATCGGGATCTCCTCGAGCAGGATCGCGGGTGGCAGGAGCGGCCGAACCTGGGTGATTCGGAGATCGTCGATGCGGTTCAACACGATGTGATCGGGCTAGCTGACGCCGGCGGCGTCGAAATCGAGGTTGCGGGTGACGCGGGCGCCGCGGTCGCGGAACGTATCCAGCAGCAGCTGAATCCGCCGCTTCGCTTCCGCCAGGCTGTGCACCCCGAGGTTGATGTTGAGCAGGTCGATGTACCAGGGCAGCTTGCGGGCGCCGAGCACGTAGACCTCGGCGATCTCGCGCGCGATCGGCAGCGTCGTGGTCTTCGAGTTGTCGTGCACGTCGCGGTTGCCGGCGTCGAGCAGCTTCTGGTACTCCTCGTGAAGCAGGCGCCGGTACAGATCGGCGGTGAACGGGTCACCCGCCTTCACGCCCGCCGCCGCATCGTCCTCGGTGAAGCGCGCCGTCTTGTGGAGCCATTCCCACAGGATGCTGAGGCGGATCTCGCCGGTGGCCATGTCTTCCATCAGGTACAGCACGTCGTCGTTGCCGAAGAAGTCGGCGGGCTTGAGCGCGGCGGCCTGCATGCCCTGGCCGAACGCGTTGCCGTACTGAATGGCGACGCTGAGCAGATCGCGCGCGCCGCGCACCGTGCGCGGCGCCGGCTCGAGCAACGTCAGCCCCGCGGCGTCCTCGGCCGCATACGTGAGCGGCGGGAACGCGCGCCCGAGCTGATTGGGCTGGCCCGCCTTCTCCCACACCGGCCGGACGATGTGCACCATCTTCCAGTGGGCCACCCACTTGCCGCTGGCGCCCTCGCGCTGCTCGCGCTCGCCGCCGGCCACCGCGCGCTGCATCGCCCGGGCGACGCCTTCCGCCGACCCGACGGGGATGTTCGGCTCCATCCCGCCCTGCCACAGCGCGAACCGGCCCTGCGCGTCGGGCGTGTTGACGGCGCAGCGCACGCGGTCTTCGTAGATGCGCATGTAGCCGTAGGTCATCGTGATCGCGTCGATGTTCGGGTTGACGAACGACGGATCCCACGCCAGCGCATCCGACACGCTGTTGATGTAGTCCCACCGGCCGGTGTTGAAGCCGACGAAGCCCGCGCCGAGCGCGGCGCGGATTTCCATCAACTGGAACACCGCTTCGAGCTGCTCGACGAGGACGTAGGTCTTGACCGTGCCGGCGGCGAGCCCGAGGTGGGCTTCGAGCCGCGTGATGATGTCGTTCCAGAGCGCGGCCTCTTCGGCGGTCTGGATCTTCGGCAGGTACAGCACCAGCGACGAGCCGTCGGCACGCAGCCGGGCCTGGTTGTTCACCACGTACGTGGCCAGGTCCACGATCGAGGCGGAGAAGCCGCCGCCGTCGGCGCGCCGCACGTGCCGGTCGTCGAGGTGCAGGCCGCGGGCGCGGAAAATCCTGGTGGTGAACGAGAGCTGCTTCGACCAGTCGTCGATGGTGCGCCGGCCGAGGAACGACTGCGCCCAGGCGTTCATCTCGCCGGCCACTGTTTCGGCGGCACCGAGGAACACGGGGTCGCGGTGGATCGCCAGCTTGAGGTTGCGCTGGTTGTCGAGCGACATCGTCGAGAGCTGGCCGAGCGCGTCCTCGCCGTCGAACATCCAGCCGTCGGCGCCGGACAACAGCGCGTAGGCGATGTTGCGAATGCTCCGATCGATCGGCGTCCCGGGCCTGGCACCGGGACCTGTGCCCTGGATCCACTGGCGCTGCAGGTCGTGCGGGATGTCGCTGCCGGTGAACCTGCCGGCCCGGGCGTCGGCGACCGTGATCGCGGTGCGGCCGATGCGACTGGCCGGGTCGAGAAACGCGATCCGCTCCTGATCCTGCGCCCGCCGCGCCCGGCGGTCGAGCCGGGCCGCCATCAGCGCCTGGCGATCGACGTCGAGCGGCGCCAGCTCGTGGAGCGCCTGGATCACCGACGGGGTGAGCACGTCGGGGTATTCGGAGAGGGCGTCGGGGCGTATTTCGATGATTGGAGCAGCCATAGAACTGTTTATGGTAGTCAATCCAGCCGCGATCGCGCACGGACGGGCCGGGACCGGCCGGCGTGGCCGGCGGAGAGCGGGCGGCTAGCGGATTTCGGCGTCGAGGCGGGCGATCAAGCCGAGCACCGCCGCGGGAGACCGGAGCGGCGCGCTGGTGCGGAAGTGCTTCCTGTACGCCGTTACCCAGTCGTGCGCAATCTCGCGCTGCGCGGTTTGCAGATCCAAGCGCCCCTCGCACACGAGGCGGGGCAGCAGGTCTTCGAGCTGGTCCTTCACGCCGGCGTTCCACACCCGCTCGCGGTAGCGCTGGGGCCACAGGTTCCGGGCGTCGGGCGCGCCCCCCAGCTCGGGCGTGATCAGGTAGTCGAGCTCGTACTGATCCGGCGGCACGTGCTCCATGCCGTAGCTACGGAGCACCGCGAGCCGCACCGCCTCGCCGATCTCCTGTGCCGGCCGCGGCGCCTGCGCGCAGAGTTCCCCGGCGGGAACGTCCAGGGCGAGCCCCGGCGTCAGCGACGCGATCGGACGCGCGTCGGACTCGACCGGCATGCCGTCCGATGGGCTCGAGCCTTCGGGTGGTCGAGCGGCGACGACCAGTAACAAGATGCCCAAGGCGACCACAGCGGGAACGGCGGCCCAGTGGGCCAGTCGCGGAGGCACCGGCCAACGGCGACTCGAGATCTCGGCTTCCTGCTCGAGGCGTGTCTGCAGACGGGCCCGCGTGACCGCAAGGTGGCGGCGAGCCCCCTCCCCCCGCGCCGGAGCGGGAGGCGCGCCGAGCCGCGTAAACAGGTCTCGCCGCCCGGAGCACTGCTCGCACCGATCGGTATGTGCCGCCGCCGCGACCTGCTCGAGTGGAGGCAGATGGCCATCGACGAGCCGGAGGATCTGGCCGTCGCTCAGATGATCGCCGTGCTCCATCGTCATCTCCGATCGGCGCTGGCGAGGCGGCCCAACGCGCGCGTCAGCGACTTCGACACCGAGCCGAGCGAGATGCCCAGCGCGCTCGCGATGTCCCGATACGACAGCCCCTCCGAACGCAGGTAGATGCACTGGCGGTCGCGGGGAGCGAGCGCCCGCATCACCGACTGCAAGCGCCGGCAGCGCTGGTTGAACGCCGCGCGCTCTTCCGGCGTGTGCCCCGGATCCGCAAGCCGTTCGAGCAGGAGGCCGGTCAGAAGATCGGCCGGCATTCCGCGCTGCCGCTGGCGCTGCTTGAGCGACAGGTTGCGCGTGACCCGGAACAGCCAGCCGGTGAGGCTGTGCCGAGGCCGGCCCAGACAGAAGTGACGGAACAGCGCGACGAAAGCATCCTGCACGACGTCTTCGGCCGTCTCGTCACTGAGTCCGAACGCACGCGCATAGCGAAGCAGCCTGACGGCGGTTTCGTCGTAGAGCGCCAGCACCGCGTGCTGGTTCAACTCGAGCGAGTGGTGCGCCGGCAGTACGGCCGGCAACGGCAGCTCGAGAGCGGGCTTGAGCTTGGGCGGCTGCATTGCGGAAGCGGCCATTCTACCTGCCGCGGCGTCCGTGTCACCCGATCGGGGGGGGCAGAAATTCACCGTGAACACATGGCACCCGCCCGGAATATAGGGTCGTGCCCTTTCGCCCGTCGCGTCTCACGCTGACCTGCGCTGCCGCGCTCTTGTCATGGTCTCCAGCGCTCGCGCAGGAAGCGCCCGCGGCGCCCGAGCCGCGCCCGGCGCAGGCGGGCCCGCCCGCGTCGCCGGTGCCGCCACTCGACATCCACGTCACCGTCGTCGGCACGACGCCGCTTCCGGGCGTGGAGCTGCCGCTCGATCGCATCCCGGCACCGGTGCAGACGTCGACCGCGGAAGACGTCGAGCGGAGCGGGGCGCTCGACGTCTCGGAG
>DATMDI010000533.1:0-6114 GCA_035557875.1 Vicinamibacterales bacterium | reverse complement strand
CGGCGCCGGGCGATCCGGGCGAGGTACGCAAGGTGCGCTTGACCACGCTGCGGCAGCATCCCAGCGCGCGTTGGCGGCCGGTCGCCGACAACCCGGCCTTCGTCGGCGTCTTCCGTCTCGCGGCGCTGGCCACCTCATGACGCGCTGGCCCTCACGCGGCGTGGTGCATCGGGCGGCAATCTGGATGGCGGCGGCGATCGTGATCGCCAGTGGCGTGACGGCGCGCGCCCAGGACACAGACGGCCGCACCGAGCCCGCCTTTTCGCTGTCCACGAGCCAGGTCTTCACCTCGAAGGACGCGCCGCACTTCTACCTGACCTTCCGTCATCTGGCCTCGCTGGACGTCCGGGTCTACAAGGTGGCCGATCCGTTTGCCTTCTTCGCCGGCTTGCGCCAGCTGCACGAGATGGGCACGTTCGGTACGCCCGACGTGCCGCAGGAGCCGACGGTCCTCGAGCGATTCGCCAACTGGAAACGCCGCCAGCGCTCGGCCCTGCGCACGTTCGTCCGCGGGCAGATCAGCCGCGAATATCGCGCCGCGCGCACCGCGGTCAGCGACCGCGCGCAAACCACTCAGCGGGTCCGCCTGAACGTCAGCACCTTCGCGCAGGTGCCGCTGCTCAACGCGAGGCAGCTCGTGACGTCGTGGCGCGAGCTGCTGCCCGATCGTCGTGACAGCGAGATGCGGCGGGTGCCGCTCGAGGTGAAGGAGCCCGGCGTCTACGTCGTCGAAGCGGTCAACGGACTCCAGCGCGCCTACACGATCGCCGTCGTGTCGGACGTCGGTTTGGTCACCAAGACGTCTCCCGGCCAGATCGTGATGTTCGCGGCCAACCGTTTCAGCGGCGAGCCGGCCGCCGGGTGCGAGGTGCAGGTGCTCGCGGCGCAGCAGCCGATAGGCCGCGGCACGACGACGGCCGATGGCACGTTCGAGGCCGCGGTGCCGGAGACGCGCAGCGACGAGGTCCTGGGGCTGGTGCGATGCGGCGACCAGATCGCCGTCACCGATCCGGGCAGCTACGGCCTGAACCAGCCGACGCGCGAGCTGGCCGGCTATGTGTACACCGACAAGCCGATCTACCGCCCCGGCCATACTGTGCACACGAAGACGGTGCTGCGCTGGCGCGAGCGGGACGTCCTGCTTCCCTTTGACGCGCCGGAGGTCGAGCTCACCGTCAGCGACCTCAACGACAAGGTGATCTTCCGGCGGCGGCTGATGGTGGATCGCTTCGGCGCGGTGGAGGCCACGGTGCCGCTGCCCGATTCCGCCGCGCTCGGCCGCTACACCATCAAGGTCACGAGCGGCGAGCGGCAGGCGACGGGCGGCTTCGAGGTGCAGGAGTACCGGCGGCCAGAATTCGAAGTGATCGCCACACCGGCGGCGCGATTCGTGGTGCAGGGTCGCGAGGCGGTCGTCACCGTGCAGGCGCGTTACTACTTCGGGCAGCCGGTGGCCAACGGCCAGCTGCGCTGGGTGGTGAACGAACAGTTCTACGTGTCGCCCTTGCGCTGGAACGACGACGGCGGAGACGAAGAGGGCGGCTCCTTCTACGGCGGCGACCAGACCCAGCAGGGCACGGTGCGGCTCGACGCCGACGGTCGCGCTGAACTCCGGATCCCGCTGCCGCCACGCAGCGGCCAGGACACCAGCGACTACAGCGCCCGCGTCGAAGCCCAGGTCACCGACGCCAGCGGCCGGCAGGTGTCCGGCGCGACCATCGTCCACGCCACGCGCGGCACCTTCCTGCTGTCGGCACGCACGGGCGCCTCCGTGCTCGCGGCCGGGAGCCGCGTCACCGCCACCGTGGACGCGCTCGACTACACCGGCGTCGCGCAGCCCGAGGTGCCGGTCACGTTCGCGCTGAACCGCGTCGACTATCGCAACGGCTACTACAACGGGCCGGTGATCACGGTCGTGGCCACGGCGCAGGCGGTCACCGACGCCAGGGGGCACGCCGAGACGACGCTGACGCTGCCGGCTGGCGTCGCCGGCAGCTTTCGGGTGACCGCAGCGGCAACGTCGGCGGGACGGCCGATCGAGGATCACGCCTACGTCTGGGTGCCTGGCGCGCGTGACGACGTGTCGGGCGATGAGCGCTATCTCGAGCTCATCGCCGACCAGCGAATCTACAAGCCAGGCGACACGGCGAAGCTGGTAGTGCGGGGCGAGCCGGTGACCGGGCCGATCTTCCTCACCAAGGAAGGCCAGCACGTGTCGTGGTACCGGGTGGTCCGTCAGAACGGCGCCGACGCCATCGAAGTGCCGATCGAGCCGGACGACGAGGGCGACGTCTACGTCAGCCTCAGCTATCTGCGCGACGGGCGGCTGTTTCGTGCCGACCGCCGGCTCGGCGTTCCGGCGGCCGAGCGGACGCTGCAGCTCACGGTGACGGCCGATCGGGCCGTGGCGCGGCCGCAGGATCCGGGGACGTTCACGATTCGCGTCGCCGATCACAGCGGCGCGCCGGTGCAGGCTCAAGTGAGCCTGGCGGTGATCGACGAGGCGGTCTACGGCGTGAAGGCCGACGACACGCCCGATCCGGTCCGCTTCTTCTACCGCCGCGAGTACACGCGGGTGAACACCACCTTTTCGCGCGACTACCACTTCACCGGCTACTCCGGCCGTGACCGGCTGCAGCTGGCCTCGCGGCGGCGGCGCCCCTTCACGCTGGCCGACTTCAAGGGCGACAAGCCGGCGCAGCCACAGGTACGCAAGGATTTTCCCGACGCCATCTACTGGCTCGGCGACCTCGTCACCAACGCCGCGGGCGAGGCGCGGCTGGCGGTGAAGTACCCCGACACGTTGACCACGTGGCGGCTCACGGCGCGGGCTTTCACCGTGGACACCCGGGCTGGCACCACCGTCGCCCGGACCACGACCACCAAGGACCTCATCGTGCGCGTCGTCACGCCGCGGTTCCTGACCGAGGGCGACGACGTCGTGCTGCCGACGCTCGTGCACAACTACCGCACCGAGCCGAAGAGCGCGACGGTGACGATCGCGACGGCCGGTCTCGACCCCTTGGGCGGAGCGCCCGCCCCTGCGTCGGGCACCGTGACCGCCGGCGGCGAGCGGCGCGACGACTGGCGCTTCGGCGCCCGCGCGGTTGGAACGGCGCGCGTGACCGCGTCGGCGACCACCGACACCGACCGCGACGCGGTGGAGCTGCCGGTGCCCGTGGTGCCCTACGGCGTGCGGCGCGACACGGCCGTCAGCGGTTCGCTGGCCGGCGCGGGCGAGGCGACCGCGTCGGTCACCGTGCCGCCGGCGTCGAATCCGGCAGCGCGGTCGATCGCCGTGGCCATCGCGCCGTCGATGGCGGGTTCGCTCCTGGGTGCGCTCGACTTCCTCACCAGTTATCCCTACGGCTGCACCGAACAGACGCTCTCGAGCTTCCTGCCCAACCTGCTGGTGACGCGCACGCTCACCCAGCTCCGGCTTGCACCGACCGAGCGCCTCTCGGCGCTCGACCGCATGGTGTCGGCCGGCGTGCAGCGGCTCGGCGAGATGCAGCACGACGACGGCGGCTGGGGGTGGTGGCGCAGCGATGCCAACCATCCGTTCATGACCGCCTACGCGGTGTGGGGTCTCGACGAAGCACGTCGCGCTGGCGTGAAGGTGGACACCTATCGGGTGACGAGCGGCACGCGGGCCCTGGCCCAGATGTACGCGCAATATCCGCGCGCCATACCTGACCTGAAGGCCTACGTGGCCTACGTCCTGCAGCACGCCGGCGGCGAAGGTGCGGCCATCGACTGGTTCGCCGAGGGCGCACGCGGGCAGTACCGGCACGCGGCCGCGCGCGACGAGCTCTGGGCGGCGCGCTCCCGCATGTCCGCCTATGGACGCGCCCTCCTGCTGCTGACGCTCGACGAAGCGAAGGATGCACGGGCGGCGGAACTGGCACCGGCGCTCGAGGCCGAAGCCGTCACCACCGGCGAGCTGTCCTACTGGAGGAGCGACACGGATCCGCTGCTGGAGGACGCCGTCGAGACGCGCGTCGAAGCCACCGCGCTGGCAGTGCAGGCGCTCGTGCGCCGCAACCCGCGCAGCCCGCTGCTCGAGCGGGCCGTCCGCTACCTGCTCCTCAATCGCACCGGCGGCTACTGGGGCTCGACCAAGCAGACCGCGATGGCGGTCTACGGGCTGCTGGCATTCATGCAGGCGCGTGACGAGACCGCGCAGCCCTTTGCGGTGGACGTGTACGTGAACGGCGCCCTCGCCGGACGGCGGTCGTTCTCGGCCGCTGCGCTCACGGCGCCCGATCCCGAGATCGTCACCGTGGCGGCACGGCCGGGCGCCAACGACGTCCGAATCGTGAAACGCGACGGCGGCGGCACCGCCTACTGGTCGGCGGTGGGCACTTATTACGACGTGGCCGGTGCCGCGGCGCGCCGCGGCAGCCGCGAACTGGCCATTTCCCGCCAGTACGCGGTGCTGACGCCGGTCACCGTTCAGGGCCGCATCGTCTACCGCGAGACGCCATTCAGCGGCGCCGCCCGTCCCGGCGACGTGCTGACCGTGCGGCTCACGGTGGCGGGATCGCCAGAGTGGCGCTACCTGGCGATCGAGGATCCGCTGCCGGCCGGCGTCGAGTCGATACAGGACACCACCGCGTACCCGCTCGAGCAGCCCAATCGCGAGTGGTGGTGGGGATCGCGGGTCGAGTACCGCGATCAGCGCACGGTGTTCTTCCAGGAAGGGTTCGAACGCGGGCGCTACGAGTACCTGTACTTCGTCCGGGTGACGTCCGAAGGTGCCTTTCGCGCCGCACCCGCGCAGGTGTCGCCGATGTACGTGCCCGGCGTGCTCGCCTCGTCCGAGCCGATGACGCTGACGGTGGCAGCCGCTGGAGGCACGCCTTAGTGGGCCTGCTGCCCGCGACCAGTCTCGTCCTGCTCGGCGGCGCGCTCGCGTCGGCGTCGATCTACTGGGCCTTCCTCAACACGCCGGAGTCCACGGGGTGGATGCTGGCACTGTCGGGAGTGCTGTTGCTGACCGCACTGCTGGTCGCCGCGATGGCCATCGGCACGGTGCTGTTGGCGTGGCACAGCGGCGCCGTGTCGCGCTCCGTCGCGGTCGGCGCCGTGCGCCGTCTGCCGGCGTTCGTGCTGCCGGCGTTGTTCGTCGCCCTGGTGTGGTGGCTCGTGCTCCGCGCCGACGCGTGGGTCGTCGCCCACAGCGGTGAGATCAGCGCCTGGTTCATCGCCCGGTTCAACTGGTCCGACGTGCGGTGGCTGTTCCGCACGCTCGAGTGGATCAGCCTGTGGCTGCGCTGGGTGGTGGCCCCATTCATCGGGCTGGTGTGGTGGCGCTCGATCATGGTTCGCGGCTGGAAGCCGACCGGCGCGCTGGTGCGGGAGTCGCTGCATCCCGCCCGCGTGCTCGCGGCGACCGCCATCGTCGGTCTTCTGGTGTGGGTGCCGTGGACGCAGCTTGTACCGTGGCGGCCGCGCGGACTGACGCCGGGCGCCACCGAATTGCTGTTCGTCGGCGCCAAGCTCGGGATCGTCGCTGTGCTCAGCGCGGTCGGCTGGTCGCTCGTCGCCCGCACGGCGGCCGTTTCCCGCACGCGAAGCTAGAGGCCGTCTTCAGACGCGACGCTCTCAGGGCGTTTTCTTGCGGTCGTTCTTGACGACGAGCAACCAGTACTCACCACTGCCGATCGCTCACACCCCCACGAGTCGTGACTTCGACTGATCAGACACGCCGCGCAGTGTCAGTCGCCACAGTCTCGCGATCGGTGCGGCAATCCGTCGCAGCTGTGAGGAGCCTATTGCGCCGCTGCAGTCCAGCAGCGTAAAAGTAGCGAACCAGTGATCGCGCTTCTGTGGCTTCCGGGTGTCGCTTCGTGACGGCCCGATCGGAGTTTCAGATCTCATCTCACCCTCGCTTCGGCTGCAGCGGCATGTTGGCCGGCCCTGGGTTAGACCGCGCCTCTGTCCGCTTCAAGAACTTCTGGGCTTCGCCGCTTCGAGCACCCACACGCGCAAAGCGCCAGTGCATGCGCGTCTGGCTCGACCGCCGCGGGACCGATTCCATCGATCTCTCACCGCACGTCGCGCCACCGGACGCCCGACGCGATCTCGCGCGCGACGCACGCCTCCGCACGC
>DATMDI010000532.1:0-7194 GCA_035557875.1 Vicinamibacterales bacterium | reverse complement strand
ACACCGGCGGCGCGATAGACGTCGATGATCGGCAGCAGCATGCCGTGCACGAGCACCGTCCGGTCGGTCACCAAGGCCAGCTCCGCGAGCAGCCGCTGCGCCTTGCCGATGGAGTAGCAGAAGACGATCGACGTCAGGTCGCGCTCGCGGTTCTCGTCCCACCACGCGAGCAGATCGGCGACGACGGCAGCCGCCGGATCCCAGCGATACACCGGGAGCGCGAACGTGCTCTCGGTGACGAAGACATCGCAGGCCACCGGCTCGAACGGAGCACAGGTGGGATCGGGTGCGCGCTTGTAGTCGCCCGAGACCACCCACACGCCGTCGGGCCCCTCGATCCGGATCTGCGCCGATCCCAACACGTGGCCGGCGGGGTGAAAGCTCACGCTGGTGTCGCCGAGGCGGAGCGGCTGTCCGTACGGCAGCGACTCGACGAGCGCCGGGTCCCCGAAGCGTCGGTGCAGCAGCGCGGCGCCTGGTGTGGCGCAGAGATAGGCCGCACTGCCGGCGCGCGCATGGTCGCCGTGGGCGTGCGTGATCAGGGCGCGCGGTACCGCACCCCACGGATCGATGTGAAAGCCGCCCGCCGCGCAGTAGAGGCCACTCGGTGTCTCGACCAGCACGATGGCACCAGTATCGCAGTCCTCAGCGCAGGGTCGCGACCTCGCGCGGCGTCAGCAGCCGCCACTTGCCGATCGGCAGTGTGCCGATGGCGATTGGGCCGAGCTTCACGCGAACCAGCTCGAGCACGTTAGCGTCGAGCGCCTCGACCATCCGCCGCACCTGCCGGTTCCGCCCCTCGGTGAGCACGATTTCGAAATGGGTGTCCGTCTCGGAGTCGCGGACGCGCGTCACCCGCGCCGGGCGCGTCGGTCCGTCAGAGAGCTCGACGCCCTCGCGCAACTGCTGCAGGTGCTCGTCGGTCAGCGCCGGGGTGGCCTTCACCAGGTAGGTCTTGGGCACGTGCGACTCGGGGTTGGTGACGCGCTCGGCCAGGCCGTTGTCGTTGGTCATCAGCAGCAGCCCCGAGGTGTCGAGATCGAGCCGGCCGACGGGGGAGAGAAACGTGCCGACGTCCTTGACCAGGTCGTACACCGTGGGCCGGCCTTCGGGATCCTTGTAGGTGGTGAGGTAGCCGGTCGGCTTGTAGAGCAACACGTAGACGCGCTCGCGTACCTCGAGCGGCTTGCCGTCGAAGCGCACCCGATCGCGCTGCAGGTCCACCCACTGATCGGGATTGCGCGTCGCCTCGTCGTTCACCGTCACCCGGCCGGCATGAATCCAGCTCCGCGCCTCGGTACGCGATCCCACGCCCGCCTTCGACAGCACTCGTTCGAGGGTTCTGAGCGGACGTTTCTGCGGTGTCGGACGGGCGCGCACGCGATCAACTGTATCCTCACGGCGGGTCTGAAGACCCGCCGCTACGAAGGGGTCGCGGTGGTAGCAGCCCGTGGTGCAAGTCCCGCGTTGCACCGAGACGGGCGAGGCGCCCGGCTGGCAAGGCGCGACGATTGAGAATACCGGGAGTATTTGAATGAGGAGCAACGCCGCCAGCCGGGATGCATCGCCCGTCGAATGCAGCGGGACTTGCGCCACGGACTGCTAAAATCCGCCCTATGACCGTCGAATCCCGACGCCGCTTCATCACCATAGCCGGACTCGCGGGGGCGGGTGTCGTGACCGGCGCAGCGGGCCCGTCGCGTCTGCTGGCGCAAGGCGGGCCACCAACGGCCGCCACGGTCCAGACGCCCGTGCTGTCGATCGCCTACGAGGACTCGGGCGATCCGCGCGGCGTGCCCGTGATTCTGCTGCACGGATTTCCCGACGATGTGCGCGCCTACGACGAAGTGGTGCCGCCGCTGGTCACGGCCGGCTATCGCGCGCTGGTGCCGTACCTGCGCGGCTACGGACCCACTCGCTTCCGCGACTCCGCCGCGCCGCGCACGGCCCAGCAGGCCGCCATCGGGCAGGACGTCATCGACTTCGCCGATGCCCTGGGTCTCGGGCGCTTCGCCGTGGCCGGGTACGACTGGGGCGGCCGGGCGGCAGCGATCGCAGCCGCGCTCCACCCGCAGCGTGTGCGCGCGACGGTGCTGATCGGTGGCTACACGGTGCAGAACACGGCGAGCCCGCAGCCGCCGGCGGCTCCCGCGACCGAGCACCGGCTCTGGTATCAGTACTATTTCAATACCGACCGCGGCCGCGCCGGCCTCGAGGCCAACCGCCGGGAGATCTGCCGCTACCTGTGGCAGGCGTGGTCGCCGGGCTGGCGCTTCAGCGACGACACCTACAACCGCACGGCCCCTTCGTTCGACAACCCCGACTTCGCGGACGTGGTCATCCACTCCTACCGGCATCGCATTCGCAACGCGGCGGGGGAGCCGCGGTTTGCCGAGGTCGAGGCCCGTCTGGCGACCCGGCCTCGCATCCAGGCCCCGTCGATCACGCTGTACGGCGCCGACGACGGCATCGTCCGGCCGGCCATGGAATCGCCGCCCGCCGAACGCGCGGTCTTCGAGAAGCTGGTGGCGCGGCGGGTCGTGCCCGGCGTCGGCCACTTCATGCCACGCGAGCGGCCAGAGGCCGTGTCGTCCGCCCTGCTGGAACTGCTGGCTGCAGGGGCCTGAGCCGTTTCCGCCCGTCGCCGAGCGTTCGTCCGGCGCCCTCCTCGCGTTGTTAGAAGCAGCGAGCAAGGAGGACTGCCGTGCGATACCGGAAGAACGTCAACTGCCTCACCGCCGACGAACTGCACGACCTGCGCGAGGCGCTGGCGGCGATGTACGCGCTGCCGGCAGCCGATCCCAACAGCTTTGCCACCCTGGCCAGCTTTCACGGCGGTCCGCCGGTTACCTACTGCGCGCACGGCGCTCCCGGGTTCTTCACCTGGCATCGCGCCTACCTGATGGCGTTCGAAAACGCGCTGCGCAGCGTCGGCTGCCACGTAACGCTGCCCTACTGGAACTGGTCCTCGGGGCCGACGACCGGCGTCCCGGCGCCATGCCGCCTCCCGACCTACGTGAACCGCGTGGGCGCCACCGTGCCCAATCCGCTCTACAGCGGCCCGCGCCCCGCCGGCGGCCAGACGAGCCGCCGCGCCAATATCGACACCACGGCGTTCGACGACCTGGCGACCTCAGCGCAAGCGGCGATGACGGAGGCCGACTTCGCGTCGTTCCAGAGCCAGATCAACGGCGTCCACGGCAGCGTGCACGTGCGGACCGGAGGCGACATGGGCAGTGTGCCGACCGCCGCCTACGACCCGATCTTCTATCTCCACCACGCCAACATCGACCGGCTCTGGGCGGATTGGCAGACGGCGCACCCGGGCGCGTTGCCGGCGATCGAAGCGAACTTCCAGCTGGAGCCGTTCCCGCGACCCTACAGCGTCCAGTGGCAGACCGGATCCGACGTCGAGTCCACCGCAGCGCTCGGCTATCGCTACCGCCGCTTCTGCTTCTGGTTCCCGCCGTTCAAGGTGTGGGAGGTCGTCGCCATCGACTGGCCGTTCAGGGAGCTCGTGCAGCCGCAGTCGGTGCGCGTGGTGCTCAAGGCGCACCACATGCAGCCCACGCCGGTGGAGATCCGCGCGTTCCTCGACCAGCCCGACGCCGGTGCGCGCACGCAGACTATCGGCAACCCTGCGTTTGCGGGGGCCGCGGCGTTCTTCGGCCACGGCAGCGCCGATCCCCACGGCGAGAAGCCGCAGCCGGCGGCCGGGCACGGCGGACACGGCGAGACCACGCGGGCACCGCAACCGGGCGTGAAGGAGCGGTTCGATCTCGAGCTGAACATCACGCCCGCCCTCCGCGCGCGCAAAGCGGAGGGTGGCAAGGTGGCGCTGAGGCTGATCGCCGTGGACGGCGACGGCAACGAGGTGCCGGCCGACAAGCTGATCCTCGACAGTGTGTCGGTCGAGGTCGAGTAGGGCTGAGCGCTACGAGCCGCCGCGGCCGGGGCCGTACTGCGGTTCCCACCCGGTCGGTTGCGAATCCGGCAGGTTGAACAGCACGGCATGAACCTCCTGGATCATGCCGTTCTTCACCGCGAAGAACTCGGCGACCAGCCGATCGTTGGAGGTGGCCGTGCTCTGGCTCTTCGCCCCGTCCTTGAGGCCGAAGCGGACGATCGACAGCACGATGCCGCGCTCGGGATCGACGACGGGGTAGCGACGATCCCACAGGTTGCGCCCGAGAAAGCGACCCTGGTCGAAGCCCTGGGCCGCCGACACATAAGCGCCATCCCGCACCATCCCGGTGGTCTGAAATCCGTTCTCGAAGCGCTGGGTGTCGGGCATCAGGCTGGCGCGGTGGTAGTCGGGTGTGCCGTTGGTCTGGAACGCGCGCCAGTAGCCTTCGGCCGCCGCGATGAGCCCATAGTACGAATCCTGGTCGGCCTCGCGGATCGTGAGCTGCAGCGCCGGTGACACCGAGGTGAGGCGATCGGGATCCCACAGGCGGTCGGCCTCGCCTTTGTTGGCCTTGACGGTCTCGACCTCGGTGATCCTGCCGTCGAGCACCTTGAGGCGGACCACGTACATCGTTTTGCTGCCGTCGGCGTTGAGCAGCACGGCTTCGGTGCCGGTGTCGCCCAGGCGCTCGTTGACGATGTCGAAGCGATAGACGGTGCGCTCGGCGCCGTCCCAGAACGCCTGATCGAGCGTCACGGCCCGTCCGTTGAACGTCACCTTGGCCTTCGGCGCCAGCGGCACCGCGCCCGGCGTGTTGGCGGCGAGCGCCTTGAGATAGGTATCGATGAAGCCGGTGAGGCAGGCGCGGTTGCAGTCGGCCTTGGCGCTGATGGCGCCCGAAGCCGCCACCGCGAGGGCGGCCGCGAAGAGAGCAATGCGAGTTCGCATAGGGTCAACCTCGATTTTCCCGGGCCGCCTGAAGGCGGCCCCCACGTCGTCGTGGGAACGGGCCTGGCGATTATGGCCCAGGACGCACGGTTGAGCCGCGCGCCCCAGGCCCGCTCCGTGATATGACAGAGGTAGCGCCAGCCTGATGAACGGAGCAGTCCCATGGGTCGTGTTCTCACCGCCGCGGCGGTCGCGTCGCTCGCCGCCGTGCTTGGCGCCGCCGGGCAGCAGCCCATCTTCCGGGGAGGCGGCGACGTCGTCCGCGTCTTCAGCACCGTCACCGATAAGGACGGCCGGCTGGTCCCGACGCTCGGCCGCGAGGCGTTCGAGATCCGCGACGAAGGCAAGCCGCAGCCGATCACCCAGTTCGACAACACGCCACAGCCGATCCGCCTGATCGTCCTGCTCGACGTGTCGGGCAGCATGGAGGGCAACCTCGGGCTGCTGCGCGCCGGTGCGGACCAGCTGTTCACACGGCTGCGGCCCGACGATCTGACGCGCGTCGGCACGTTTGGCGTCAGCGTGGATCTCGGCCCGTCCTTCACGGGCGACATTCGCGAGCTCCGCGCGGCGCTGCCGCGTTCGATCTCGCCCAACGCGCCCACGCCGCTCTGGCGGGCGGTGGACGAAGGGCTCACCGCTTTCGGCACCGAACGGGATATGCGGTCGGTGATCCTCGTGCTGAGCGACGGCAAGGACAGCGGGCCGGCCAGCTTCAACGAGCGCTACGTCAGCCAGGCCGAGATCGTCGATCGCGCCCGCCGGGAGGACGTGATGGTCTACGGCATCGGCATGCGCAGCCGCGGCCAGAGACAGATGCCCGGCTTCGGGCCCGGCGGTCTGCAGGCGGCGCTGATGGCGGATCTGCCCGACGCCGGGCTGGCGCTCGTGGCCGAGCAGACCGGCGGCGGCTACTTCGAGCTGCGCCCCAGCGAGGATCTCGGCACGGCGTTCGCGCGCGTGGCCGACGAGCTGCACAGCCAATACCTGCTTGGCTTTGCGCCGCCGCGGCGTGACGGCAAGACGCACGAGATCGAGGTGCGGGTGTCGGAGCGCGGGCTCAAAGCCCGCGCCCGCAAGAGCTACGTCGCGCCGAAGGAAAAAGGCTGACGAGGGCCGGGAATCCGCTGCGGCGCATCGGATAAGATGCGCGCCACGACCATGCGGCGCGTGATGGCCTGTCTCGCGGTGGCGGCGGCTCTCGTCTGGCCGGCGCGTCTGGATGCGGCGTCGTGCGAGTCGCTCGCGAGCCTGGCGCTGCCGCAGGCCACCGTGACGGCGGCCGAGCCGATCGCGGCGGGCGCGTTCGTGGCGCCTGGGACACCGCCTCCGGTCACGGGCCGCGCCCGGGTGTTCACCGCGGCACCGGCCTTCTGCCGCGTCGCGGCGACGCTGACCCCCACGAGCGATTCCGACATCAAGATCGAAGTCTGGCTGCCGCTATCGGGATGGAACGGAAAGTTTCAAGCCGTGGGGAACGGCGGCTGGCTCGGGAGCCTTCCCTACACGGCGATGGCCCAGGCGGTGACCGACGGCTACGCCACCGCCGCCACCGACACCGGGCACGTCGGCAACAGCGCCGCGTTCGCGCTCGGCCATCCTGAAAAGCTGATCGACTTCGCCTATCGCGCCGTGCACGAGATGACGGCGCGCGCGAAGAGTGTCATCGACGCGTTCTACGGCCGCGCCCCGGCGCTCTCGATCTGGAACGGCTGCTCGCAGGGCGGCCGGCAGGGCATTGCCGAAGCGGTCCGGTATCCGGCCGACTTCGACGCCATCGTGGCCGGCGCGCCGGCGGTGAACTACATGCACATCCACGCCGGCCGCATGGCGGTGAATCGCGCCGTGAACGCGACGCCCGAGGCCGTGATTCCGCCGGCCAAGTATCCGCTCGTGCATCGCGCGGCGATCGCCGCCTGTGACGCCCGCGACGGTGTGACCGACGGCGTGATCGAGAACCCGGCGGCCTGCACGTTCGATCCGCGGACGCTGCAGTGCTCGGCGCAGGACGACACCGCATGCCTGACACCGGGGCAGATCCAGTCGGCGCAGACGATGTATGGCGGCGCCGTGCATCCAAACACGAAAGCCAGCGTGCTGCCCGGCCTCGCGCACGGGTCCGAGCTGGGGTGGGCTGTGATCGGCAGCCCGCAGCCGATCCTCTACGCGGCCGACGCTTTCAAGTACATCATCGCCAAGGATCCGGCGTGGGACGGATCACGGTTCGATCCGTCGCTTGATTTCGACCGCGCGATCGCCGCCGATCCCGACGATGCGGTCGGGTCCACCAATCCCGACCTGCGGGCGTTCTTCGCGCGCGGCGGGAAGCTCCTGCTCTA
>DATMDI010000531.1:0-10704 GCA_035557875.1 Vicinamibacterales bacterium | reverse complement strand
CAAGTGGGAGCGGTTCCAGGTCCTCATCATGGGACCGGTGATGAACATCCTGCTGGCCGTGGTCGTGCTCGCCGTCGTGCTGGCGCAGGGCGCGGAAGTACCCGCCTACGACGAACAGCCACCGGTCCTTGGCGCGGTGCGGGCCGACAGCGTCGCGGCGCGAGCCGGCCTGAGGCCTGGCGACCGCATCCTCACCGTCGCCGGCGACGACGTGGCCGACTGGAAGGATCTCGCGATTGCGATCGGCACGCGCGCCAACCGGCCGGTGACCATCACGCTCGATCGCGCTGGCCGGACCGAGTCGGTGGAAGTGAAGCCCACCGCCGAGGGCCGCTTCGAGGTCGGCGACATCGGCGTGCTGCCCGACGTGAGCCCGATCGCCAAGGAAGTACAGCCCGGCGATCCGGCCGACAAGGCGGGCGTCAAGCCGGGCGACGTCGTGGTGGCCGTCAACGGCGAGCGCGTCATCTTCCCCGAGGACCTGAAGAAGGCGATCGCCTCGCGCGGGGGCATGCCGATCGATCTCGACATCCGCCGCAACGGCACGCCGCAGCGCATCACGCTCACGCCCGACACGCGCTCCACCGGCGGGTGGATCGGCATCACGATTGCCGAAGCCACGCGGTCGTTCAAGCCCGGGCCGCTCGAGGCGGTGCGCCTCAGCGTGGTGCAGAACGCGGAATCGAGCGTACTCATCTTCAAGACGCTCGGCGGGCTCTTCACCGGATCCACGTCGGTGCGCCAACTGCAGGGTCCGGTCGGCATCGCGCAGCTGTCGGGCGAATCGGCCAAGGCGGGGTTCCTGCAGCTGCTCACGTTGATGGCGGTCATCAGCCTCAACCTGGGACTCCTCAACCTGATGCCGGTGCCGGTCCTCGACGGCGGTCACATCCTCATCATGGCGCTCGAGGGCGTGGCGAGGCGCGACTTCAGCATGGCGGTCAAGGAGAAGATGCTCCTGGCCGGTTTCGTCGTGCTGATGCTGCTGATGGTCACGGTGATCTACAACGACCTCACCCGCATCCCTTCGATCAAACAGCTGATGCCGTGGCGCAACTAGCCGCCGGCCGGCTCGCCGGCCGCCCCACGATGCCCTGAGCGCATCGATTGGTCGGGCGTGGCCTGCCCCTTGCTGTTTCCCCTCCCCAGGAGGCCTCTTTCATGACTCGCCTTTTCCGCGTCGTGACCCGCGTCGCTCCTCTTGTCGCGTGTTTACTGGCACTTACGGCCGTCACGTCGGCGCAGTCGGCCCGCATCACTCCAGCTGATGTGCAGAAATTACAGGACACCGTGTACCTCGCCGAGCGCGACATCAGCCAGTTGCGCACGCGCGACTCGGCCCGAGCCTCGCAGCTGCAGACCGAGCTCGACGACCTTTCCGACGAGGTCATTTACCTGCGCGTGAAGCTGCGCAAGGAACGCACGCTGGCGCAGAGTGAATACAACGACGTCCAGACCCGCATCGAAGACGTGCGGTCGCGCGCTCGCGGCGATGCACGCTCCTCGTCGGCGGTTCCCGCGCCCTCGGTACGACCGGTCGAGCCGCCCCCATCGTCGGCCGCGCCGACGGCGCCGCGTGCTCCGGAGCGCCCCCGTGCGAGTGCGACGCGAGGCGAGATTCCCGCCAGCACCGAGCTCGACGTTCGGCTGTCGAGCATCCTCAGCTCGGGCACGGCGCAGGTGGAAGATCGTTTCGAGGCGACGACCGCCGCCGATCTCGTCATCGACGGTCGCACGCTGGTGCCGGCCGGGTCGATCATGCGCGGGGTGGTGTCGTCGGTACAGCCGGCCGGGCGCCTGAAGCGCAAGGCCGAGATGACGGTCACCTTCGACCAGATCACGATCGACGGCCGCAGCTATCCGATTCGCGGCACGGTCACGCAGGCGATCGAGGGCGAGGGCGTCAAGGGCGATCTGCCGCGCGCGGGCGTCGGCGCCGGTGTCGGCGCAATCATCGGCGGCATCCTCGGCGGCTTCAAGGGCGCGATGGCCGGCATCCTGATCGGCGGCGGCGGCACGATCGCCGCGACCGAGGGCAAGGAAGTGGAGTTGCCGCAGGGCACCGTGCTGCGCGTGCGCCTCGAGACGCCGGTCCCGCTGTAAGAAAACCCTTCGTGGGGGCCGGCTTCAGCCGCCCCCTACTTCAGCTTTTTCACATCCTTCATCGCGGCGTGCGCGGCGGCAATCGTGCGCGTGACGTCGCGGTCGGTGTGCGCGGCCGACAGGAACCACGCCTCGAACTGTGACGGCGGGGGATAGATCCCGCGCTTCAGCATGCCCTGGAAGAACGCCGCATACGCCTTGGTGTCGGAGCGCAACGCCGACGCGTAGTCGCGCACCGGCGTGCTGGTGAAAAACGGCGTCACGAGCGATCCGAAGGCGTTTACTTGCAGCGGCACCGCGGCGGCGCGCGCGGCGTCGGCAAAGCCGGCGGCCAGCCGCGTCCCGCGGCGGGCGAGATCCTTGTACAACTTCGGCGACAGTCGCTGCAGCGCCCACAGCCCCGCGGTCATCGCCACGGGATTTCCCGAGAGAGTGCCGGCCTGATAGACCGGACCCGCCGGAGACACCATCCGCATGATGTCGGCGCGGCCGCCGTAGGCGCCCACGGGCAGACCGCCCCCGATGATCTTGCCCAGGCAGGTGAGGTCCGGGCGGACGCCGAAGAGCTGTTGCGCCCCGCCCGGCGCAGCGCGGAACCCCGAGATCACTTCGTCGAAGACGAGCACGATGCCATGGCGCGTGCAGCGGTCGCGCAGGCCGGCCAGAAAGCCGTCGCCGGGCGGCACCAGCCCCATGTTCCCGGCGATCGGTTCGACGATGATGGCGGCGATGTCCGGCGCCTGCGCCTCGAGCAGCGCGTCCACGGATGCCAGATCGTTGAAGCGCGCCAGCAGTGTGTCGGCGACGACGGCGGCCGGGACGCCCGGGCTGGTCGGCGCTCCGAAAGTGGTTGCGCCCGAGCCAGCCTTCACCAGGAACGCGTCGGCGTGCCCGTGGTAGCAGCCCTCGAACTTGACGATCCGGTTGCGGCCGGTGAATGCGCGCGCTACGCGTGCCGCGCTCATCGCCGCCTCGGTGCCGGAGCTGACGAAACGCACCATCTCCATCGACGGCATCAGCGCCCGTACGCGCTCGCCGAGCGTGTGTTCGAGCGCCGTCGGCGCCCCGTAGCTGGTGCCGCGCTTCACGGCCGCGGCGATCGCTTTGGCCTGACCGGCGGGTGCATGGCCGTGCAGCAGCGGCCCCCACGACATCACGTAGTCGATGTAGCGGTTGCCGTCCACGTCCACCAGCGTGGCTCCGCGAGCGCGCGAGACGAACACCGGCGTGCCGCCCACGGCCTGAAACGCACGGACGGGGCTGCTGACGCCGCCGGGCAACACTTTGGCGGCGCGGGCGTACAGAGACTGGCTCTTCCTGGTCGTAGGCATAGAGAATCGGTGCGGCGGCGGGGACGGCCGGCTAGGCGAGCAGCCGCGCCGCGTGCCGCGCGAAATAAGTGACGATGAGGTCGGCGCCGGCGCGCCGGATGCTGGTCAGCGTCTCGAGCACGGCTCGATCCTCGTCGATCCAGCCGCGCTCGGCGGCCGCCTTGATCATCGAGTACTCACCGCTGACCTGGTAGGCGCCGGTCGGCTGGCCAAAGCGCGTCTTCACGCGCGTGACGACGTCGAGATACGGCAGCGCCGGTTTGACCATGACGACGTCGGCGCCTTCGGCGAGGTCGATCTCCACCTCGCGCAGCGCCTCTTCGACGTTGGCCGGATCCATCTGGTGGCTGCGGCGGTCGCCGAACTGCGGCGTCGAATCGGCGGCCTCGCGGAACGGGCCGTAGAACCCCGAGCAGTACTTCACCGCGTGCGAGATGATGCCGACGCGGTCGAAGCCGCGCTCGTCGAGCGCCTTGCGGATGGCGGCGACACGCCCGTCCATCATGTCCGAAGGCACGACGAAGTCGGCGCCGGCGGCTGCGTGCGACACCGCGGCGGCGACGAGACGCTCTACGGTGGCGTCGTTGACGATCTCGTCGCCTTCGACGATGCCGCAGTGCCCGTGCGACGTGTACTCGCACAGGCACACGTCGGTCGTCACCACCATCGCGGGCGCGGCCCGTTTCAGCGCGCGGATCGCCTCCTGCACCGGGGCATCGGCGGCCGAGGCCTTGGATCCCACGGCGTCCTTGTGGGCGGGCAGGCCGAAGAGCATCACGGCGCGGACGCCTTCGCCCGCGGCGGCTTCGGCCTCGCGCACGGCTTCGTCCACCGACAGTTGCGACACCCCGGGCATCGACGAGATCGGCCGCCGCACGCCACGGCCTTCGCAGACGAACAACGGGTAGATGAAGGCATCCGGAGTCAGACGCGTCTCCCGGACCATGCTGCGGATGGCCTCGGTGCGGCGCAGGCGCCGCGGCCGGCGCGAGAGATTCAGCCCTGCGCTAGCGGTGTTAGACGTCTTGACTGCCTGGTATGCTGAATTTTGAGTCACGTTCTTCCTCGGTCAAGACGTCTACGCCCGCGCGCAGCGCGGGCAAGCCAACACTGCCCCGGCGAGGCAGAGCCACTGCCTCCATGATCGCGGTTCTGAAGGCGGAGCCTCGCCATGAGCGTGATCCTGTCACGAAGCCGTGGTGCGCGCGACCACGTGCGCCACGATGGCGTCGACGAGCGCGGGCACGGTGTAGCTGGTCGGCTGCACCGTCACCTCGATGCCCAGCCGTTCGGCCGCGTCCGCGGTGACCGGGCCGATGGCGGCGACGATGGTCTTCTTCAGCAGGTCGGCGGCCTGCTCGGCGCCGAGCACCTTGGTGAAGTTGCGGACCGCCGAGGCGCTGGTGAAGGTGACGATCTGGATTTCGCTGTCGAGAAGCATCCGGTAGATGTCGGGCCCGCCCTCGGCGTTCCCGTCGTCGAGCACGGTGCGATAGGCCACGACGTCGGTCACGAGGGAACCGGCATCGCGCAACTGCTCGGCGATGATCTCGCGGCCGATGTCGGCCCGCGGCAGCAGGACGCGCACGGCGTCGAGCGGGCCGCGCGTCTCGAGCGCGCTCACCACCGCGTCGGCCTTGAATTCGGGCGGGATGAGATCCACCTTGATGCCGTACTTGGCGAGCTGTTCGGCGGTGGCCGATCCGATCGCGCAGAGCTGCGGCCCCTTCAGCGACCGCACGTCGCCGCCGGTCTCGATCACCGCCTTCATCAGCGAGTCCACCGCGTTGGCGCTCGTGAACACGATCCAGTCGAAGACGTCGAGCTGGGCGGCGGCGCGCAGCAGCGGCGCGGAGTCGTCCGGCGGGAGAATGCGGATCATCGGCGCTTCCACCGGTTCGGCGCCGAGCGCCGTCAGTTGATCCGAGAGCTCGGCCGCCTGCTCCCTGGCGCGCGTCACCAGCACCTTGAGGCCGAAGAGGGGCTTGGCGTCGTACCACCGCAGATGCTTTCGCAGCCCCACGACACGCCCGACGATCAGGATCGCCGCCTCGCGGCGCGTGCGGCCCTTCACTTGAATCGCCAGCTCGGCGAGCGAACCGCTCAGCGTTTCCTGCGACGGCAGGGTGCCGTTGTAGACGACGGCGCCCTGACCGTCCTCGGGCCAGCCGTTGGCGACGAGCGCGTCGAGAATGAGCGGCAACTGCTGGGCGCCGGCGTAGCAGACCACGGTGCCCTCGAGCCGCGCCAGTCCGGACCAGTCGATGTTGGGGGGCGTGCGGCTCGCGTCCTCGAACCCGCGCACGAGCGTGATGGTGTCCCCGCCTCCCGGGTAGCTCACGGGTACTCCCGCGTAGGCCGGGACGCCGATGCCCGCGGGTACGCCCGGCACGACCTCGAATGGGACGCCGTGCTCCTGGAGGAAGAGCGCCTCTTCGCCGCCGTGGTCGAACACGAACGGGTCGCCCCACTTGAGTCGCGCCACCACCTTGCCCTCGCGGGCCTTCTCGGCAATCAGGTAGCTGATCGCCTGCTGCTCCAGGGGCTGGGGCGCCGATGCGCCGACGTCGATGAGCTCGGCGCCGCGCCGCGCGTGCAGCAGCAGCCGCGGCGAGACGAGGTGATCGTAGATGACCACGTCCGCGCGGCGCAGGCAGGCGAGCCCGTGCACCGTGATGAGACCCGGGTCTCCCGGGCCGGCGCCGATGAGCGAAACTGCCGCCTGTGTCATGTTCGAGAGCCGCTGGCGTGATCGCCGGTCCGGAGCCGCCCCAGGATGTCGTCCGCACCGCCGGCCAGGAGGCGCCGTGCCGCCTCGCGTCCCACCGCGTCGGCGTCGGACCTTGGCCCGGCCGCGACCGCCCGCGCCACTTGGCTGCCATCCGGCGCGATGACCACACCGGTCAGCGTGATCCTATCGCCGCTGATGGTCGCGTGCGCACCGATCGGCATCTGGCAGCCGCCCCCGAGTGCGTCCACGACCGCGCGTTCGGCGTGGAGCGCGTCCAACGCCTCGTCGTCGCCGATCCGCTCGACTGCCGCGGCGGTGGCCGCATCCGCCCGCCGGATCTCGACGGCGACGATCCCCTGCCCGGGCGCGGGCACGCACCGGTCGGGGGGCACGAACGCGGAAATCCTCGCCGCCTGATCGAGGCGGCGCAGGCCGGCCGCGGCCAGCACAATCGCATCCACGTCGCCCTGATCGAGCTTGCGCAGCCGGGTGTCGAGGTTGCCGCGAAACGGCTCGAACCGGGCGTGCGGCATCAGCACGGTGAGCTGCGCCACCCGGCGCACGCTGCTCGTGCCGATCCGTGGCGACGGCCCCAGGCGGGCGACCGCGGCCTCGAACGTCATCCCGCCGGTTGGCGGCGGCAGCACGAGCGCGTCGCGCGGATCTTCGCGTGGCAGCGCCGCCCGCACCTCCAGCCCCTCGGGAAGGCGGGCCGGCATGTCCTTGCTGCTGTGCACGGCGAGGTCGATCGTCCCCGCGAGCAGCGCATCCTCGATTTCCTTGACGAACAGCCCCTTGCCGCCGACTTCGGACAGCTTCGCGTCAGCGAGCCGATCGCCCGACGTCTTGATCACGACGATCTCGCTGGTCACGCCGGCGCGCTCGAGTAGCAGCGCCGCCACCGCGCGTGCCTGCACCAGCGCCAGCGCGCTGCCCCGAGTACCGAGCCGCAGAGTGGTCATGGGGACTAGGAGCGTGGCCGATTCGGCTGCTCGACGTCCATTTCTTCGCCCGCCGCGCTCACCGGGGTCTCGTCGCGCAGCTCGAACAGGCGGTTCACGGCCTCGGTGTAGGCCATCTGGGTTTGCTCGTCGGGCAGTGCCTTCAATTGCGCGGTTGGCGCCAGCAGCAGTTTCTCGTTGATGAGACGGGTCACCTCGTCGACGGTGGCCCGCGCCTCAGGCGTCAGGGCGCCGAGCTTGCCTTCGAGCCGCTGGAGCTCGGCGCGCCGAATCTGTTCGAACCGCTGCCGCAGCGCCACGATGGTCGGCACGGCCCCGCGCGAGCGCCGCCACGCCGAGAAGCGCTCGACCTCCTGCGACACGATCGCCTCGGCGCGGCCGATCTCGGAGGAGCGGCGGCTCAGGTTCTCCTGCACGACCGCCTGCAGGTCGTCGACGTTGTAGAGGAAGACCTGCTCGATCTCGCCTACCGCGGCTTCCACGTCGCGCGGCACGGCGATGTCGATGATGAACAGCGGGTCGCCGCGGCGGCGTCCCGACACGCCCTCCACGTCGGCGCGCGTGATGATCGGCCGGGGTGAGCCGGTGGCGGTGATGACGATGTCGGCGGCGGCGAGTGCGCTCCGCAGGTCGCCCCAGGGGATGGCGCGGCCGCTCACGTCAGCGGCCAGCGCTTCGGCGTGGGCCGCGGTGCGGCTGGTGACCGCGATCTCGCCGACGCCTTGCGCCCGCAGGTGCTGCGCCGTCAGCGAGCTGATCTCGCCGGCGCCCACCACCAGCACGCCGCGGGCGTCGAGGCGGCCGAAAATCTTGCGCGCCAGCGCCACTGCGGCAAAGCCCACCGAGATCGCCCCTTCGCCGAGCCCGGTCTCCGAGCGGACGCGCTTGCCCACGCCGAACGACGTGTGAAAGAGGCGGGTGAGCACCGGGCCGACGCACTGGCGCGTGGCCGCCACCTGGAACGCGTCCTTGACCTGGCCGAGGATCTGCGGCTCGCCGACCACCAGCGAGTCGAGGCCGGCGGCCACCCGGAACAGGTGCCGCGAGGCGTCCTCGTCAGTCCGCACGAAGACGTGCGACTCGAATTTTTCGGCGGGTAGCCCGTGGTAGCTGTGGAGGAACTCGATCAGCTCACGGCGTGCGCGCGCCGGATCGTCGCTGGCGACGTAGATCTCCGAGCGGTTGCAGGTGGACAACACCACGGCCTCGCCGGCGGAATAGCGCGCCGCCACGGCCTCCACCGCCGCGCCGACGTCGCGGCTCGAGAAATCGAGCTGCTCGCGAACGTCGATGGGCGCGGTCTGGTGGCTTACGCCCAGCAGGAATACGTGCATCGAATCGGCGCCCTGAAGGCGCAAAGAAGCGGACCGGCTGTCATCTCACTGAAACGTGTGGCTCGTCTCCACGAAGTAGCCGATCGGCAGGAAGTTGAGCAGGATGATGGCAAAGCCCACGAACGACAGCCATGCCGCCCGCCGGCCGGTCCAGCCCAGCCGGTTACGCGCGAACAGGGCGAACGAGTACACGACCCACGTCAGCACGGCAAAGAAGATCTTGGGGTCGTCGAGCGACATCATCCGCAGGTTGGGATTCTCGGGCGCGAGAGCCCGCGACTGCGCCGTCCAGATCACACCGACCGTGACGCCGATGGTCAGGAAGACCCAGCCGACAGTCATCGCCCGGGAGTTCATCGTGTCGAGCGTCAGCAGCGATGGCAGCCGGCTGTAGAGGTAGCCGAGGTGCTTCTTCTTGATCTCCTTGAACTGCAGCATGTAGGTGAGGCCGAGCATGCCGGCGAGCGCGAAGCTCGCGTAGGCGCATAGGAGCGACGCCACGTGTACCCAGAACCACGGGCTGTCGAGCACGGGATCGGCGTTTTCGACCCCGGGCGACACCACCGAGATCGTCTGCAGTCCGACGACGATGGGGAGGATGAAGACGCCCATCGTCCGCTCTTCGGTGGTGATCTCCAGGTAGAGGTAGGACAGGGTCAACAGCCACACGAACGTGGAGACCGCGGTTGGCAGGCTGGCGAGCGGAATGTGATGCACCTCCATCGTCTGCATGCCGATCAGGAAGGTGTGCGCCAGCGCGGCCACGAAGAGCGACGCGGTCGCCGCCCGGCCCACGCCGGGATCGCGGCGCGCGAAGTGCACGGCGTAGGCGACGCCGGACACGATGTAGAGCAGCAGCGGAACGATCTTCACCGCGCGGTGGGGGCGAAGTAGCCCTTTTTCGTCCTCGGCGTCAGCCCTTGCCGGCCGGCCTGCACCACGATGCGGCGGAATGCGCCGTCGCGGCGGCCGTTCTTCGAGGTGTAGCCGATCGTGTACTGGCTGGCGAGCTCGTCGGCGATCTGGGCGTAGACGCCAGTCAGTTCCTCGATGCGCGCCGGGAAGAACGAGCGGCCGCCGGTTTCCTGGGCCAGTTGGCGCATCACGAACTCGGCCTCGCGGAAGCCCTTGGTCTGGGTATCCACACCGCGCAGCGCGATCGTGTAGATGGCGGTCTCGGAGCGCTTCGCCAGGTCGAGCACCTCATCGAACGAGATCAGGCTCGACGTGTCTTCGCCGTCGGAGAACACCACGAGAGCCTGGCGCCGCACGTCCTCTTCGGACACCGCGCGCACCTTCCTCAGCTCCTTGAGCGCGATGTAGATGGCGTTGTGCAGCGACGTGGAGCCGCCGGCGGCCGTCTTGCCGATGGCGCTCTCCAGCTCGGCCAGATTGCCGGTGAAGGCCTGGCGGATCTCGACCCGGCTGTCGAAGTCGATGACCTGTGCGATGTCGTTCGGCTTCAGCCGCTTGATGAAGCTCTTGGCAGAGATCTGCAGCGTCTCGAGCTTGTCTTCCATGCTCGCGCTGCTGTCGAGGAGCAGCGAGAGAGCGATCGGCTGCTGCCGCCGGTTGAAGAACGTGATGTCCTGCTTGGAGCCGTCCTCGAAGATGGAGAATTCGTTCTGGTCGAGGTCGGTGACGTAGTGCCCTGCCGCATCCTGCACCGTCACGTTCAGCGACACGATGTCCACGCCCGCCCGGAAGGCGGGGCGCTGTGGCGCTCCCGGGGGCGCGGGTGGTGCGGGCGCCTGTGAGGGCGTCTGTGCCGCGGGCTTCGCCGTGGACGGGGGCGTCGCCTGTGCCGGCGCTGGCGCAGGAGCGGCCGGCGCGGCAGGTGCCGCAGCCGCTGGCGCCGGCGCCGTGGTGGACTGTTGACGTGCGAGCGCCTGCGACCCGATCGCCGCGACCGCCAGGAGAACGAAAAGGCTTGCGCGCATCACCCCGTCACGCTCCGTTCTCCCCGCGGGCCTCGGCCCCACGCACGGTGAGACCAGGCCGGCCCGTCGATATGCTCACCTTCTCTGGAGGGATGAGCGATTCGGGCCGGCTGTAGACGACCTTGTATTGCGACCGCAGTTCCTTGCCGAGCTTCTCCATCGCGCCGTCGAGCCCGTGTGCGCTCAGCAGCGTGATCCGTTGGCCGCCCGACTCGCGCGGGCCGGCATCGAGCAGGAACGAGCGCTCGCGCGTCCCGTGCTCTTCGGTGTGGTAGAACGGGCCGATGCCGACGAGGTGCAGCG
>DATMDI010000530.1:0-2162 GCA_035557875.1 Vicinamibacterales bacterium | reverse complement strand
AACCGCCAGCGGCCACCACCTGGTCCTTGATGGCGCCGACGGCCAGAATCCCCGCCTGCGGCGGCACGATGATCGCCGTGAACGCGTCCACCTCCATCATCCCCAGATTGCTGATGGTGAAGGTGGCGCCGCCGATGTCGGCCGGCGACAGACGGTTGGCGCGCGCCCGCTCGGTGAGCTCCTTCCGCTGCTTGGCGATGTCGCCCAGCGCCAGCTTGTCGGCGTTCTTGATGACGGCGGTCACGACGGCGTTCTCGACCGCCATCGCCAGGGCGACGTTCACCTCGTCGTGCATGGCGATCGAGCCGTTGTTCCAGCTCCCGTTCATCCGCGGGAAGTGGCGCAGCGAACGCGCGACGGCGGCCACCAGGATGTCGGTGTGGGTCGCCTTCACGCCGTGTGAGCGCTCGACCTCCGGCACCCGGCGCGTGCGCGAGGCGTTGAGATTGGTGGCATCGACGGCGCGGGTGACGTAGAACTGCGGCACCTGCGTCCAGCTCTGCGTCGTGCGCTCGGCCATGATCTTGCCGATCGACGACACGGCGCCGGTGTCGGCGGAGGCGGGCGCGGATGTCGACGCTGGCGCGGGCGTTGCCGGGGCCGAGGCTGCCGGGGCCGAAGCTGCCGCCGCCGGGGCCGGCATGCGCGCCGCGCTCATGATGTCGTCGGCGAGGATCTCACCACCCGGGCCGGATCCGCGCACTTTGGAGATGTCGACGTTGTGCTCGCGCGCCAGACGGCGCGCCTTGGGCGAAATCTTGGCACCGGCCACGGACGCGGGCGCAACGGGTTCCGGCGCGGCGGGCGCCGCCGCCGCGGCGGGAGCCGCCTCCATCTTGCGGCCGCTCTGCTGCGGGGCGCCGGCGCTCGCCGGCACCGACTCACCGGCCTTCAACAGCCACGCGATGATCTGCCCCACGGGCACGACGTCATCGACCTTGGCGCTCACGCCGGCCAGCACGCCGTCGGCGGCCGCTTCGATCTCGACCACCGCCTTGTCGGTCTCGACCTCGAGCAGGATCTCGCCTTTCTTGACCTGCTCCCCTTCCTTCTTCTTCCACGAAACGAGCTTGCCCGTCTCCTGCGCCATTTCCAGCGCAGGCATCACCACACTTGTCGCCATCTATGCTCCGACTTTGGCCGGCTTTACGGCCTCGGCTCTCGCGGCGGCTACCATCCGCTTGACGTCATCGTTGGGCGGGTTCTCGGTTTCGCGCACGATCGGCAGGGTGCCGCCCACTGTCACGAACGGCGCGCCGCAGACCAGCAGTTCTTCCGCCGGGAAGCGCGTGATCACCTCGTGACCGGTCTCCGTGACGACGATCTCCTCTTCGATACGCGCGGCGCTCGTGCCGTCCTTGGTGGGCCAGAAGGTCTCGAGCGCGAACACCATGCCCGGTTTGATCTCGTGCGGGTGCTCGAGCGAAACGAGCCGGCTGATCATCGGCTTCTCCCAGATGGCCAGGCCGATGCCGTGCCCCATCTGCAGCGCGAACGCCGCTTCCTCGTCCGGGAAGCCGAACTCGGTGGCCTTCGGCCACACCGAGGCGACCTCCGCGGTCGAGCGGCCGGGACGGATCAAGTCGATGGAGGCATCCAGGTAGTCGCGGCAGCGCTTGTAGGCGTCGACCAACTGGTGCGACGCCGAGCTGATCGCGAAGCACCGGTAGTAGCAGGTGCGGTACCCCATGTAGGAGTGCAGGATGTCGTAGAACACCGGGTCGCCGGGACGCATCATGCGGTCGGAGAACACGTGCGGGTGCGGGCTGGCGCGTTCCGCCGAGATCGCGTTCACGCCCTCGACGTACTCCGAGCCCATCTCGTAGAGGCGCTTGGCGACCAGGGCCACCGCGTCGTTCTCGCGGAATCCGGGCCGCATGGCCTGGTAGAGATCGAAGTAGGCGGCGTCGACCATCGCCGCCGAGTGCGTCAGCAGCGAGATCTCGTCCACCGTCTTGATCTCGCGTGCGTCCGACAGCAGCTGCTGCCCATCGACGATGGTGAGCCCTTCCTTCTGCAGCGCGAAGAGAATCGGCGGCTCGACGACGTCCACGCCGACCGGCTCCTTGTGCAGGCCGAGCGCTTCGAGCTCGCGCTTGATCTTGCGGGCCACTTCTTCCGAGCGCCCCATCTCGGGCGTCATGGCGCCGCGCATCAGCGGG
>DATMDI010000529.1:0-3451 GCA_035557875.1 Vicinamibacterales bacterium | reverse complement strand
GATCAATTCGACCGGGGGCATCCGCGTGCCAACGGCGCAGCCAAGCCTCGAACGCCTCCTGTGCGCCCATCTTGAAGTGGACGCGGTCGAGCTTCAGCTCGTCGACCGTGTCGCTCGCCACGCACACGCGCACCACGACGGGCCGCGTCTGGCCCGGGCGCGCGAGGCGCGCGATGGTCTGCTCCCACATCTCGGGCGACCATGTCGGGCTGATCCACGCCATATCGGCGCCGCCGTGCTGCAGGTTTAATCCGTGCCCGCCGCTCGCCGGGTGCAGGCCCATGAAGCGCAGCGTCCCGGCGTTCCAATCCGCGATGTTCTCGGCGGCCTGCCTGTCGGACACGCCGGCGCCGAGGTAGCGGAACGGCTGCTTGGTCGCCAGCACCACCTCGTGCTCCAGCATGCGCCAGTCCTCCTGATACTCGTAGACGATCAAAGTCGGCTCGGACGCCTCTTCGATCAGGTCGCGCAGCCAGTCACGCTTGGCGTTGTGGATCTCGTTAGCGCCGCCGTCCTCGCCGTAGATGAAGCCGTTGGCGAGCTGCGCCAGCTTGCCGGTGGCGATCGCGGCCGAGCCGGCGATCACCCGCTCGTCGTCGGTGTCGGCCATCAGCCGCGCCTGCATGTCGCGGTACTGCTTGCGCGCGGCCGGCGGCAGCTCGACCTTGTCGAGCACGATCGTCGGGGTGACGGTCGGCATCTCGCCCTCGGCCACCGTCACGGTGAGCGGCGCTAAAGCGGCGTTGAGCTTCTCCTCGGCGCCGGGCAGCGGCTTCCACTCGTAGCCCATGTAGTCGGTCGGATAGAAATGGTTCTTGCGCCACTGCCAGAACGATCGCCCCCACAGCTTGCCGCGGGTGACCACGCGCGCCGGCATGAACAGATCGAGCGCCGAGCTGGGTCGCAGCGTTCCGCTCAGGCCCCAGATCATGCGCCAGTGGTGCGCGACCTTGGCCAGCGCCTTGGCGCGCTCGCCGCTCGGGTTGCGCAGCCGGCTCGCCTCGTCGATCACCAGCAGGTCGTAGAGCGCGTGGTCGGTGTGGAAGGGAATGAGCGCCTCGACCAGCCACTGCACGACGTCGAGCCCGACGATGGTCAGGTCGTAGTCGATGGCGTTCTTCAGCGCCGCCAGCCGCTTCTCGGGCGAGCCGTCGAGCACCTGATAGGTCATCCCGGCGGTGTGCGCCCACTGCGCGATCTCGTCGGGCCAGACCACGCGCGCGACGCGCTTGGGCGCGATCACCAGCGCGTGGCGGATCTCGCCTTGGTCGAGCAGGTCGGCGATCGCGGTGAGCGCGGCGATGGTCTTGCCGCCGCCCATTCGGAGCACGCACAAAGCCTCATCGTGCTCATATAAAAAAGTAGCTATTCTCTGCTGATATTCTCTGAGATCAGACGGCCCCCGCACGATACGCCTCCAGATCATTGTGATGATCCATCGGCAGCGTCGCAGCCGAGCGTATCGCCAGTTCGCGACTGCCAAGCATCTTTGCGCGATAGCTCAACGCCTGATGACTGACGCCTAGCTCGCGCGCCCACGCCTTCCAACTTAACCTGATGCCGTCCACCTCGACCCAGATCATCACGGTGCGGCTGTTTACCTGCTGCTCGTAGCACGAGGCCCAACGCACGTTACCGGGCTCATATCCGCGGTCGTTGTCTATGCGATCAATCTGCGCACCAAGGAACGGCGGATGACCAACATCGTCAATAAAATTGGCGAACGTATCCCAACGCTCGCACACCGTGATGCCGCGTCCGCCGTAGCGGGCCCAGTCTTTGCAATTAGGGTTATTGCAGCGTTCTCTCATACTGCTCCAGCGGCGATAACCCGGCGGCTTCTTGTGTGATCGCCTCATAGCCCGTGGCTCCCCTCGTGCTTGCTATAATAGTAGCCGAGCGTCTCCTCGCTCATCAGCGGCAGGCCCTCGCTCCAGTCGAAGCCTTGCTGCATCACCGCGCGCAGCGCCGCCGCGAAGCGCGTGGCGTCCTTGCGACGGCACTCCAGCAGCACCTCGTCGTGGGTATGCAGGCGTACGCAGTAGCCGTCGTCGACGAGGCGGCGCAGCGTGCCGCGCAGGACGTCGGCGGCGACCGCCTGCACGACGTTCTCACACAGCATGCCGCGCCACAACTTGACCCGGCCGTGGCCGCGCGAGAAGCGCAGCTGGCGCACCGTGCGCAGCGTCTGCCCGTCGTCGTCTTTTTCCTCGACGCGCTCGTAACGTAAATTGCGGTAGGTGAGGAAGCGCCCCGAGGGCAGCTGGCAGAACAGCGAGCCGCCGAGGTACTCACGCGCGAAGATGTAGACGACGCGCCCGGCGCGCTGCGGCAGCCCCGGCAGGCGCATCGCCTGCTCGACCGCGTCCTCCAGCTCTTCCCAGAACTCGACGCACCACGGGTTGGCATCGCGCCAGTCCTCGACAGTCTGGCGCGCCTCGGCGTCCTCCAGATGCAGGCCGTAGCCCGCCGCCATGCTCTGCAGCGCGCCGACGCCGCCGCCGAAGCCGAGCGCCAATTCGGCCACCTTGCCGCGCTGGCGGATCGGCTTGGTCACCTGCTCGATCGGCAGATGCGAGAGCACCGCGGCGGTCCGCGTGTACAGATCGGGAACGGTCGGGTCGTTATCCACAGCCCGGAACACGGCGAGCCGGGCCAGCGCGCCGGGGTCGTCACCGGCCAGCCACGGCAGCACGCGCGCCTCGATCTGGCTCCAGTCGCTCCAGACGAACACGTTGTCGCCGGCCGGCACGAAGGCAGGGCGGATCAGCAGCGAGAGCTGGCGCGACACCGGATCGGACGACGAGGCCGCCATGTCGTCGTACGTCCAGCCGTTACACACGGCATCGATCGCGGCGCGCTCGTCGGGCAGGGTGTCGCGCGCCAGATTGTGCACCTGCACGCCGCGGCTCGACGCCCGCCCGGTCTGGGCGGCGCCGTTGAACACGTACTGGCCGTAGAGCACGCCGTCGACGTGGCTGGCGAGCATCTTGGCGAACTTGGCCGGGGTCTTGGAACCGCCGTAGAGGCGGATCTGCAGCAGGCGCAAAGCGGACGTTAATTTGGGCGAATTAAGGTCCTTGACATAGGCGATCAGCCGCTCGACCTGACGCCGCGTCAATGCGTGCTTGGCCGGCTTGACGACCACGCCGTCCTCGTCGACCTCCTCGTCGCGCTTGGTGATGATCGCGCGGCCTTCTTCGGGCAATCTGTCGAACAGCCACGCGGTCAGCCGCTTGACCATGTCGACGGTCATCTGGGGGTCGCCGGTGATGGCGCGCAGCTCGTCATTGGCACGCACCTTGTCCTCGGCGGCGAGCCGGCTGGCGGCCTCGACCATCGGCAGGTCGATCGCCGCGCCGCGGTCGTTGATTGCTTCCATGGCCCAGTACTCGCGCCACTCGGCCGGCGGCAGCTGGCGGGTGCCGAGGAACACCGAGCGCATGGCATC